>CAYWBX010000149.1:0-7153 GCA_964456015.1 uncultured Hyphomicrobiaceae bacterium
CGCGGCTTCAGCCGTATGCGTTCGCGGGGCGCTGTCGATGCCATGCCAATAGACCATTTACATCACCGCGGCGAGTGCGAGCAGCGCCGCTGACAACAGGGACGCGGCAGGTGGAAGCCAGCCCATGACAGCCAGAATCGCCGTCAGCACGAGCAAGCCCGAGACGAGCGCCAGGACGATATAAATCTCGGTTGTCAGCCAGTGGCTCCATGCCCGGATGGTGGGGAGCGACTCGTAAATCATCCCCGTGCACCAGACGGTCGCCAGCGCCAGTACGAGCGTTGGCAACGCGAGGAGAGACTGGAGCAGCGGCGCCATATCATGAAACGCGGTGAACGCGAGCAGCGTGCCGCAGACAAGCGTCGCCACGGCGGCGACGGCTTCACGGGAAAGCCAGGACGTCCGCCATTGCGAGAAGGCCCGCCAGGCGCGCATGGGGCGACCAAGGTGTAAAGTCGAGGCAAAGAGCCCCAGCACGGCGAGGGAGAGGGCGATGCCGAATGCGGCCAGCACAAAGGGGCGCGAGGATGCGACCGGGCGCGTCAGGAACGACAGCGAGAGCCAGGCCAGAAGACCGAAACCGGCACCGGACGCTGTCGTGAAGAAGATGACCGAATACGCGGGATGCATGGGGTCGCCTCAGCGGGAGAGCATCTTGTCGGCCCAGGCAAAGAACGACTCCATGAGAGAGCCGTCGGAGGGTGGCGGGACGCCAGCATCGCTCGGGCTCGAGGAACTCGTCGCGTCTCGCCGCGGGCGCGGCGGCAGGTACTTGTTGACCGGTCCGAAACCCATCTCCGGCAGGAGGTCAAAACCGGCGCGCCGATTCACGAGCTGGGAGACTTCGGAGTTCGGATCGCCCAAATCGCCGAAATGGCGCGCCCCCGTCGGGCAGGCGCGTACGCAGGCCGGGACGCGATCCTGCTCTGGCAAGTGCTCATTGTAGATGCGGTCGACGCAAAGCGTGCACTTCTTCATGATGCCGTCGGCGTAGTCGTACTCGCGCGCTCCATAAGGACACGCCCACGAGCAGAGCTTGCAGCCGATACACGTCTGCGGATCGACGAGAACGATCCCGTCCTCCGCGCGCTTGTAGCTCGCCCCGGTCGGACAGACCGTCACGCAGGCCGGCGTCTCGCAGTGGAGGCAGGAGCGCGGAAAGTGGACCGTAAACGAGTCACGTCCCTCGCCGCACTCATATGCGTGAACCCGATTGAGCCAGGCGCCGTGCGGATCGCGTCCGTAAGGATCCTGGTCTGTGAGAGGCGCGGAGAAGCCGCCGGTGTTCCATTCCTTGCAGCTCGTCGCGCAGGCCTGACAGCCGACGCACGTGTCGAGGTCTATGACAAGACCGAGCTTTCTCCCTGTCGTGGCAGGCAACGCGGTCATTGCCGCTCCTTCTTGAACTCGATGCCGAAATCCGACACGGCGCGTGTGTCGCGTGGCGGCGTCGGCAGCGTGAGCGAGGCGAAGCGTGGCCAGCACTCGTGGGCCTCGCCAGCTGGCGCTTTCTCGACGCGAACGCGCAGATCGTACCAAGCGGCCTGACCGGTCACCGGATCGGCATTGGCGAAGCGGTAACCGCCGTCTTGCGGCGGCAGCAGCTCGGAGATCAGGTGATTGAGCAGAAATCCCTCTCGCGCTTCGGGTGCCTCCTTGTCGAGGGCCCAGGCGCCTGAGCGCTTGCCGATCGCATTCCACGTCCAGACGGTGTCCGGGTTGACTCCTTCCATCAGCTTTACCTGCGCTTTGACCCGGCCAATGTGGCTCGAGATCCAAACCCAGTCGTCATCCTCGATCCCAAGGGCGCGGGCCCGGTCGCGGTGCATGTAGAGCCGGTTGGCCGTGTGAATCTGGCGCAACCACGCATTCTGCGAGCCCCACGAGTGATACATAGCCATGGGCCTTTGCGTGATGGCGTGCATGGGATAAGCGCGATCGTCGATCATGCCGCCTTCGAAGGGCGCATACCAGAACGGCAGCGGATCAAAGAAGCGTTCGAGGCGCTGGCGATGCGATTGAGGCGGCGTGATCGGCCCGTGACCACGGGCAGCCAGGCGGAACTTCTGCAGCGGTTCCGCATAAATCTGAAGGACAATCGGTTCGGCGTTCGGGACAAAACCTACCGATCTGGCGAAATCGAGATAGGCCTTGTTGGCATGTCGCAGGTAACGCTGGTCAGGCTCCAGGAGATGAAGACAGAACGAGCCGTTCTCGATGTATCGGTCGATCTGGCGTGGGTTCGGTTCGCCCAAGCCGTACTTGTCCCCGCGTGCGCCGCGCCAGCCGGCCAGCGGTCCAATTCCCGGCGATCGCTCATGATTGACGATGTAGTCGGGATAGCCGCCCGGATATTTGGGGCTCCCGTCCGGATTGACGAAGCCAGGCAGCTTCAGGCGTGCGCCAAGCTCGATCAGCACGTCCTGGAAAGGGCGAACGTCGCGGTCGGGCGTGACGATCGGATGGCGAATGGCATCGGCCGGTCCATCGGCTTCGGAAATCGGACGATCGAGGAGTGAGATGCAGTCGTAGCGCTCGAGGTATGTCGTATCGGGCAGGATGAGATCGGCGTAGGCCACCATCTCGGAAGCGTAGGAGTCAGAGTAAATGATTTTGGGAATCTTGTAGGTGCCGTCCGGGTTCTTCGCAGTCAGATACTCCAATGTGGCGGTGATGTTCATGGAGGAATTCCACGCCATGTTCGCCATGTACATGAACAGGACGTCGATCGCGTAAGGATCCGCTTTCGCGGCGTTCGTGACGACAAGGTGCATCAGGCCATGTGCGGCAAGCGGCGCGTCCCAGGAGAACGCCTTGTCGATTCGGGTCGGGCGGCCTTCCTTGTCGATCAAAAGATCCTCCGGCCCATGCACGAAGCCCAGATGCATCGCGGGAAGCGGGGAGCCCGGCCTGATCTGCTCGGGCTTACCCGCCGGGCGCGCTCCCGGCGGGGCTGGTCGCGGAAACGGCGCCTTGAAGCGAAAGCCGCCCGGCACGTCGATTGTTCCGAGCAAGATCTGCAGGATGTGCAACATCCGGCAGGTGTGGAAGCCATTTGAGTGGGCGGAGATGCCGCGCATGGCATGGATGGAGAGCGGGCGGCCGGTCACGCTCTCGTGCTCGCGGCCGGCCCAATCGGTCCACCGGATCGGCAGCGTGACCGGCTGCCGGAACGCGACTTCGGCCATCTCCGCGGCAAGGCGGCGGATCGTGTCCGCCGGCACGCCGCATTCCCCGGAGACGGTGTCTGGCGCGTAGTCCCTCGCGAGAAAGCGTTCCGCCAGGAGCTGGAATGCCGGCACTGCGACGCGACCGTCCGGCAGGCGGTGCTCGCCGACGAGAGCGGGTGCGATGTTCGTCAGCTCCGCGCGACAGGCTGCGTTGCTGGTCTTGTCCCAGCACATCGGCTTGCCGTCGGAATCCCGAATGAAAAGGCCGTCGTCCTTGGACTGAGGCGCTCGGGCGACCAGCCAATGGGCGTTGGTGTAGCGCACGAGATATTCGAGATCGACGTTACTGGTGCGCAGCAACTCGTGGATGAGCGCGCCAACGAGCAGGCCATCGGTGCCGGGCTTGATGCCGATCCATTCGTCGGCGATCGCGTTGTAGCCCGTGCGGACAGGGTTGATGGCGACGATCTTGGCGCCGCGTGCCTTCAGTTTGCCGAGACCGATCTTGATGGGATTCGACGCGTGGTCCTCAGCTACGCCGAACAGCATGAAGTATTTCGTATGGTCCCAATCCGGTTCGCCGAACTCCCAGAATGAGCCGCCGATTGTATAGAGGCCGGCGGCCGCCATGTTGACCGAACAGAAGCCGCCATGTGCGGCAAAATTCGGCGTTCCGAACTGCATCGCCCACCAGCCAGTCAATGACTGCGACTGGTCGCGACCGGTAAAGAATGCGAGTTTTTTCGGGTCGCTCGCGCGAACTGCACCCAGCCATTCGGTTGCAGTCGCCAGAGCTTCGTCCCAGCTGATCTCCTTGAACTCGCCCGAGCCACGCGGCCCGACCCGTTTCATCGGCGCCTTGAGGCGGGACGGCGCATAGTGCTGCATGATCCCGGCCGAGCCTTTGCCGCAGATCACACCGCGATTGACCGGGTGGTTGCGGTTGCCATCGATGTAGCGGACCTTGCCATTCTTGAGATGCACCTGGATGCCGCAGCGGCAGGCGCACATGTAACATGTCGTGGTTTTGATCTCATCGGCGGGCGGGACGGACGTCGCAACTGTGGGCTCGCTCATGCGTCGTCTCTTCAGTCCCTGGCTCGTCGACACTCCTATAGTGCCGACACACTGAGCGAGGGGCGCCAGCGGCGTCAAGCGCAGGGCTTGCTATGCCGGCTGGCGATTTTGGACATGACCCTCTCGTGCCCGCGCGCATCGGCTGATCGGATCTCGCGGGCTCCGCCGGCCGAAGGCCGACTGCGGCATCGCAATGACGGGGCGCATGTCATAGGGTGCGCAGGTGCGATGGGCGAACCGCGCCGGTCGCAAGGGAGGGGGCAACCCAATGGCCAAGCAATTCGCTATGCTCGAAGCGCAGCACAGGGCCTTCATTCAACGCCAGCATATCTTCTTCGTCGCCAGCGCAGCTCCGGGCACCCGCGTCAACCTGTCGCCACGCAGTACCCACCATCTTCGCGTTCTTGGACCGCGATCGGTCGCTTATCTCGATCTGACAGGGAGCGGCAACGAGACGGCTGCCCACGCACGGGCCGGCGGACGGATGACGATCATGCTCTGCGAGTTCGCAGGGCCGCCCTTGATCCTCCGCCTTTATGGTCAGGGGCGGGTTCTCGGGCGCGGCGGCGCAGGCTACCAGTCGGTGCTTGACGCTGCCTTCGACGGGCGCGCGCCGGTCGGCGCACGGCAGATCGTACGGATGGATTTGGACCTTGTTCAAACGTCGTGTGGCTTCGGGGTGCCGCTGTTCGAGTACAGGGGGGAGCGGGACGGTCTCCTGCGCTGGGCCGAGGCAAAGGGCCCAGACGGTCTCGAAGCCTATCAGCGCGAGCATAACGCATACAGTATCGACGGACTGCCAACGGGCATTTGCGACACCTCCGATGACGGATGAAGGGGCGGCCTGCGTCTCTTTTCCTGCGAGGTTCGGCAGCCAGTTTTTCCCTCTTGAAGTGGCGCGGAGGGCTCCTAAGTCAAAAGCTGCCGCAGGCCTTCGGTTGGCTGTGGCAGACACTTCGCCGGGCCCGAACGGGACGGTATGTGCACAAGTCGCTTTTTCAGGAGGACTCGTGATGCGACCCTTTGATCTGTCCCCTCTCTATCGCTCAACGGTCGGCTTTGACCGATTGGCTCAGCTGCTCGACAGCATCTCGGGCTTTGAATCCGATATGCCCGCGTATCCGCCCTACAACATCGAGCGGGTGGGTGAGAATGACTACCTCATCTCGATGGCGGTCGCCGGCTTCTCCGAGAACGAGCTCAAGATCGAGGTCAAAGAGCAGACGTTGACCGTCTCAGGGGCCAAGAACGCCGAGGACAAGGAGCGCAAGTTCCTTTATCGCGGCATTGCGACCCGGGCGTTCGAGCGGCGCTTCCAGCTCGCCGACCATGTCGAGGTGACCGGCGCCGAACTGAAGGACGGTTTGCTCAACATCAGGCTCGTGCGAAACGTGCCCGAGCGTCTCAAGCCGCGCGTCATCAGCATTGGGACCGGAGCTGCGAAGCAGCTCGAGGCCAAGAGCTGAGCGGCGGTTCCTCTCCTCTCCGTCGCGAGTGATTGGGAGGCGGTCAGCCTCGCCGGGCTGACTGCCTTCCATGTGTTCTGGCGCCGGGTCGCGCTGAGGGAGGCGGGCCGGGGCCGGGCGGTGTTCAAGCTTCCGGTCAAGTGACATTCCACGGTGACCGAGATTGGAAGGCACCGAGCGTCATCTGCCGCGACGGAGGGAACCGGCCTGCGCCGCCGTAAGACTGCGCAGGAAGGCAACCAAGTCGGCGATTTCATCCTTCGTGAACGGAATGCGGCGCTCGATCTTCTCTTCCGCCGCACCCGGCTGATCGGCGGTGCGATGACGACAGTGCCGAACGGCATCGTCGAGCGTGGCCATGCTGCCGTCGTGCATGTAGGGGGCAGTCAGCGCAACATTTCGCAAAGACGGCACTCTGAAGGCGCCGAACTCGGGGTGCCGGCGTTCATCTGTCGGGTGCGTCGAAGGCGTCGCCGCAGCCTTGCCTCGGCTGTCGTCGTGCGCCGACCTCATGAGAGCAAAGGGGGCTTCGCGCAGCTTTTTGAGGCCGCCTTCACGACCGGAATCCGCGGTCTTGCGTCCAGAAGCGTTGTGGATGCCGATGTTGTAGAACTCGCCGTTCGTGAACATCGGTCCGGAGTGGCAGGCGCTGCAGCTGCCCTTCCCAATGAAGATCCGGAGGCCGCGCAGGGCCGCGTCCGGATAGCGGCGCGACGCGGCACGGTCGTTTGCCGCCAGCGCATCGCGGAAGGCGTCAAAGGGCGAGCGCGCGGTCGTGATGCCTTCCTGAAAGGCCGCAAGCGCCTTGGCAGCATTCGCGAGGGCTTCTTCTGGGGTGTGCATTGAAGGTGCTTCGCCGAAAACGCCGGCATATGCCTTGGCAAGTTCGCGCGATCGGACCAGCCGATTGCGGACATGCTCGGCAGAGGCCGCCATCTCACGGGCGTCAAGAAGTGGGCGCAAGCTGTACGCCCACAGGGCATTCGCCGCTCCGTCCCACCCCAGCCAGCGCATGTGACGGACATTGAAAAGCGACAACGTATTGCGCTCGAGTCCGGCGGCGCTGGCGGCTTGCGATCGTCCGTCGGACCAGGCAAGCCTCGGCTTATGACAGCTCGCGCATGACAGCGCACCGAACTGCGACAGCCCTTCATCGAAGAACAGCTTGCGCCCGAGGTCAGCGGCGCGCCGGTTGCCGGAGACGCGATTGCTCGGGTCGGGAGTCCATGGCATGGGCCACGGTCCATGGGCGAGGATGCGCGTCGCTTCATCCCGGGACACTGCACCCTCTTCACCGAAGGCAGCGTTCCGCCAGGCAAAACCGATCACCGCAGCAAGAAGCCATACCGCGATGCGTTGGGCGCTCATGATGGGTGGACTCTTTGCCAGGCCGCTGCCGCTTGCGGCGCGGAAGCCTAGCCTTTGGCTGCTACATCTGCC
>CAYWBX010000150.1:0-7148 GCA_964456015.1 uncultured Hyphomicrobiaceae bacterium
CCAGATTGTAACACTCCATCTCCGGCTTCACGCCGAACTGATTCATGCGCTTGACGAAAGCCTCGATATCAGCCCGGGTGTTCATAAAGACGGTGCCGGCAGCCTCACCAATGGTACGCACCATGGTGCCCATGTTCAGGGAAGCCATCTCAGGATAAGCTTCCAGGCACTCGGTACGCTGCTCTATGGTAAGATTGGAACCACCGCCAGTGGAGTCCTGGAGGATGAGGTTGCACTTTTTTCGTATTTTCTCATGAATATCACGGAATACGCCGGAACTGCCGGTGGTAACCCCGTCTTTGTCACGGGCATGGATATGCACGATGGCAGCGCCTTCGTTATAGCAGTCATACGCTGATGCCGCTATCTCGTCCGGTTGCTCCGGGATAGCCGGATTCATCTTCTTGGTCACCAGAGCTCCCGTCTGGGCGACGGTAATGATGACCTTGTTAGGTGGTAGCTTGATATAGCTCATGACACTCCGTTTTTCAAGTTATTCGTCTACGATGGCCACTAACCGCACCAGCGAAGCTTCTCCGCCTATGAAATTGAGCGGGAAACAAGCCAGGGTGCAGCGCTTGCCGGTTACCTCGTCAATCTGGCCGCCGGCTATCTCGATACCCTGGACCAGGAGTCGCTGTTTACCGTAATCACGGCCCTGGTGTACGAACCCCGCAAGGGCGAGACCAGGCCCATATTGAATAAACGGGTAAAAAAAATCATGCGCCAGCTCCAGGGACTCCTCAAAGATATCCACCGCAAAGAACGCTCGTTTCGCGTATATCCTTTAAGCAAGAGAGCGTTCTTCCACTTGAGCGAAGCCAGCAGTCTCTGGTGCCAGGGCGCCGAGTTCCCGCGCCTGGCCCGCGCCTGCTCAGTCGACGAAGGCGAGATCGTCCGCTATTTCGATCTTGGCGAAACGGCCGCCTACTTCGGCTCGCCCGCGGCACGCGCTGTCGCGACCGGACGCTACCTGCCCGAGCGCGAGCCGCGCCGCATCGCCTCGACGGGCAAGATGCTTCTCGCGATTGCGGCCGGCAATCAAAACCGCGACGGGACGGACACGCCGTATCTGGACGCAAGCGCGCCCGGGCGCGGCCTCGAGACATGCGCGAGAGGCGATGGCGGCCTGATCCGGGGACGGCGAGCGGAGGTCGCGTTCGCGTGCTCGCTGAACCGTCCGCTGGAGTGGCGGGCCGCCGCGCTTGGACAAGCCAGGATGGCTCGGCTCATCCATCAGTTCGGCTTTGTCATGCCGCCGGCTGCGCGGGAAGAGGAGGCAACGCCACCCTCAACCGCGGCGGTCCGTGGACTTGTCGCCGGCGCGCCGCAACGTGTGCATCGGATGGCCGCTGTCATCCTGGCTGCGCTGACGGGCCGCGGGGATCGTCCCGTCGGCTTGCCGACCATGATCCGGCGGCTGCACGAGGCGGGAAATGGGGCAGACGCTGAACACCAGCGCGGGAACGCGCCTCGCAGCGACATCGTACCGGACCGCATCGTACGACCGCACGCGCGCGCCTTCGTCAGGGCGATGCTCGAGGCGCCGCTGTGCTATCGCTTGCAAGGATCGCCACACGGAACTCTCAAGAGCCTCTCCGACTGGTGCGCCCGCGACCGCGAGGGCCTCAGGCTGCACTTTGCGAAGACCGGCACCGACACCACCGCCGATCCGGCTCAGACGGTCGACACCTGGGTTGCGGGCGGCCTGCAGTTTGCCAGCGGCAACGCCTACTCCTATGTCGTGCTGGTCGGCACGGGCTCGACTCGCGAGCCCTTCGCGCGCAACCTCCACGCGGCGCAGGTCGCGGCCCCGCTGCTCGCGATCCTGCTCGCCGATCTCGAGGCCGCGGAGCGGCGCGGGCGGTCGGCGGCAAAGTCTCCGGTGCCCAAATCTGCACCACGGATCGAGCCGCGAGGCCAGACGCGTACCGAACCGAGAGCCGGCTGACCGACCAAAACCATGGCAAGCGACTGTCACAAAGCGATCAGCAGCCGGCCGAGCAGACCATTCGGGTCATGCAGGACACGCATTCCGTCGCTCGCCACCCGGCGCGTAGTCGGATCGACCGGGCAAACCTCGGCCCACGCCGGCGACACGAAGCTCATCTCGACTTCCTCACCGCCGCCGAATTTCAGGTGCCGGGAGCGGGCCGATCCATAGTCGACGTCCGTCCAGTGTCCGACCGAAAGTCCCGCCGAAGGCCAGTCGACCTCGGACATCCAAGTCGCGTCGGCGCGAAACCGCTCGGGGTCGTTGACGATGCAGACAACGTCGAGATCAGCCTCCGCGTGCTCCCGGCCGGCAGCCCAGGAGCCGACGAGCGCCAGCCCCTGGACGTGCTCGCAACTTTCCGACCAGCGGCGAAGGGCATCGAGGAGCTTCTCGATCTGCTCACGAGACATGGCACGCATGGGACCACCTGCCGACTGTGCCCGCGGGACTTGCAACCTTAACCCTTCGGCGATTTTCTCGGCAAGCCGAACCCGGTGCCAGGCGGAGGTGCCGCTCGGCTGCTGCTGACTATTGCAGAGCGCGGCTCGCGCCGCCGCTCGTGCTCGCGCCGAGGCGGGGGAACTGCAGGATCAACAAGTCGAGCCCGTCGTCGCCGGCCAAGACCTCGATCGCCGCTTCGTCGGCGGTAATGTAGACAGTCGATAGACGACCGAGCGTCCGGCCGGCCTCGATCAGGGAGCCGCCGGCCACAATGAGATATTGACCGCCCCCTTGCGCCGGGTCCGGCAAAGGCGCTGATTTTCCGGGGGCGACGCGCAGAATCCAGGCCGCAAGGCCGTCGGATTCGAGCGGAAAGACGGTCTCGAGCTCCGTCTCCCGGCGCTCTCGCCGGTCGGTATCGCCGGCCACCGTGATGCCGCCCTTGATCCGCGTCCGCTGATTCCCCTTCTTGAGCAGATGCTTCGACGCCGGCAGGTACTTTGCGCCGGGGTCCCAGCGCTGACGCAGCGTGAAGTATCGGACTCCGGCCTCTCCCGCCACGATCGGTCCATAAGGCGTGTGTCCGTTGGCATACTGCACGGTGAGCGGTGTCGCGGGGAAGGCGCCCATCCGCCCCTGACCGTCAACGAACACCTGAAACTGGTTCGGCTCATGAAAGTGAGGTGGGGTGACCGCGTGCGGCGGCTGAGCCACGAGGAAGCCCTGCGGAAGGCCGTTGTCGTTCACCTCGTTGCCCTCGACGTAATGCCCTTTTTTCGGCGCTGCGCCAACATACTCGGATATGGTGTAGTCACGGCCGTTGACATGCACCAGGCGTGCGCGTTGCGCGGCTTCGTCAGCGGAGGTGACAAGCAGCATTCTTGTCTCTCGTCGGTCCAACAGGATTGTCCGGTCAAATGGTATGCAGCTTGCTCCGAGGGCGTCAATGCTGCGGACGCGGTCCCAAGTCAGGACAGCGCTGCAATCTTGTGCATCGAAAGTGTTCAGATGTCCTCGCGCCCCCTTCCCCGTTCGATGTTAGAGTGGCAAGAGCAGCGAAAGCGCCAGACGGCGCTCCGCGACTTGGTGCGCGCGCCCGGCTGGTTGCGGACGGCGTCTGCCGGCAAAGACCCTGGGGGTAAACATGTCGCGCCAGTACTTTGGCACCGATGGCATTCGCGGCCTCGCCAACCGGCATCCCATGACCTCGGAGGTGGCACTCAAGGTTGGCATGGCGGCAGGCCATGTCTTCTCAACGCGCAACGGCGGTAGCCACCGCCATCGCGTGGTTATCGGCAAGGACACACGCCTCTCGGGCTACATGATCGAGAGCGCCCTGATGTCCGGCTTTACCGCGGTCGGCATGGATGTGTTTCTGCTCGGGCCGATGCCGACGCCGGCCGTGGCCATGCTCACGCGCTCGCTGCGCGCCGACCTCGGCGTGATGATTTCGGCCTCGCACAACCCCTATGAGGACAACGGGATCAAGTTCTTCGATCCCGACGGCTACAAACTCTCCGACGAGACCGAGCTTGAAATCGAGCGCCGCATCGAGGCCAGGAGCGAGACCATGCTGGCGCCGGCCGACCGCATAGGTCGGGCCACGCGCGTCGAGAGCGCGCAGGAGCGCTACATCGAGTTCGCCAAGCGCACGCTGCCCCGCAATCTGCGCCTCGATGGGCTCAGGATCGTGGTCGATTGTGCGAACGGCGCCAGCTACAAGGTGGCGCCCGAGGCGCTTTGGGAGCTCGGCGCCGAGGTCATCAAGATCGGCGTCGAGCCGAACGGTCGCAACATCAATCTGAAGTGTGGAACGACATCCCCCGAGGCGCTGGCCGAGAAGGTGCGCGAGGTGCGCGCGGACGTCGGCATCGCACTTGATGGGGATGCCGACCGCGTCGTCATCGTTGATGAGAAAGCTCAGATCGTCGACGGCGACCAGCTCATGGCCGTGATTGCCGAAAGCTGGCATCGCCGCGGTCGCCTGCAGGGCGCCGGGATCGTCGCGACCGTGATGTCGAACCTCGGTCTTGAGCGCTATTTGAAGAGCATCGGCCTCTCGCTGGCGCGTACGGCGGTCGGCGACCGGTACGTGGTCGAGCACATGCGCAAGCACGGCTACAACGTCGGCGGCGAGCAATCGGGACATATCGTACTGTCGGATTTCACGACGACGGGCGATGGCCTTGTCTCCGCCCTGCAACTTCTGGCGACAGTGGTCACTTCCGGCAAGCCGGTGAGCGAGGTTTGCAAGCGCTTCGAGCCGTTGCCGCAGCTGCTCCAGAATGTGCGGTATGGCGACGGCAAGCCGCTTGAAGACGTACGTGTCCGCCGCGCCATCGAAGGAGCGAAGCAGCGGCTTGGCGAGCAAGGACGCATCGTGATCCGGCCCTCCGGCACCGAGCCCGTGATCCGCGTGATGGCGGAAGGTGACGACGAGGCGCTGGTGCAGACGGTGGTCGGCGACATCGTCGAGGCAGTGCGCCAAGCGGCAGATGCGGCCTGACCGCCCCGTCCGTTTCTCAATGCGGAGAGCCCCTGCCCTGAGCCGGCGCCAGACCTGGCGGTTGAGGGCTGCGTGTGCCTGAGCCCGCCCCAGCGGCATCGCAAGGCGCCCGTTTCCTGAGAGCGGGCGGGGAGACGGCCGGCGTGCCGTTTCGATGCAGCGATTAAGTCCTTCTTAAGCCCTCTGGGTCATAGTCCCCGATGACCATGTGCTGCGTCTGCGGAGTATGTGCCGGGCCCGGTCAGGTGCCGGCAGCATCGACAAGGGGACCTCAGGAATGACCATGTATCGCGCAGTGCTCCTCGGTGCGGCGCTCGTGACCGGAAGTGTGACGGGTGCGTCGGCAGCCGACCTCTATGGCAGGGGCGGCAGCATCAAGGACGGCTACGGTCCAATTCAGATGTATTCGGGCCCCGCCTCCTGGTACATTCGCGCCGACGTCGGATATGCGCGCAACGATCACCCCTCCGTGGTCGAGGGCAGCCGCTACGATCTCACCGGCGCCGCCATTGACGATCAGTGGTCGGCGGGCCTCGGCATCGGCCGCTACTTCGGCAAGAACGTGCGCGGAGACATTACCTGGGACTACCGTTTCGAGACCGACGCACGCGGATCGAACGTGGCGGTCGGATTGAACTTTCCGGGCGAGCGCAGCTTCGGCCTTCGCAGCAACGTCGTCCTGGCCAATCTCTACTACGACTTCGATTTGCGCAGCCGCTTCACACCCTATATCGGCATCGGTATCGGCCTCGCCTACAACGAGACGACCGGCGGAACGGTGCCCGACAATTGCGCCTGTGGCTTCACCGACGTTAGCATCTCCGGCGACAGCCGATGGTCCGTGGCCGGCGCCCTGATGACGGGCTTCTCGCTTGCGATGCGCGAGCGTCTGCACCTCGATGCGGGCTATCGCTATCTCTATCTTGGCGAAGCCAAGACGGGGGCAATCAGCGGCACCACTGCCGCGCCGGCCCTCGCATCCGATGGCGATCTGCAAGTCCGGGACATCTTCGCGCACGAATTCCGCGTGGGGCTGCGTTACGACATTCGCTGACCCCCTGGCGGGCGCTGTGAGACGGCGCCGCGACCGAGACAGGCGGCATCCGGCTGGTTGGCTGGGGGCCGCTTCTGAGAAGCCCCGGAAGCTGCTCATGCAACTCCGGGAAAGAGTGGCCCGCAGCGCCTGGCGCGGTGCGGGTCGGATGTACCGGCCGGCCAAGTTCCTGGCACAAGTGGCGTCAGCGCTGATCCCCGTCGGACGCGCCCGGGACAAGTGGCAGGCCTTACGATCGACGGCCCTGCGTTGGCCGATGTCAGTAGCACGCCGTGCCGGGCATTCCCGCCGGCGCACTCGAGGGATCGACTGCCATGACGTGTTTCAGATTGTTGCTCTCGCTTGGCCTCGCGGCCGCCTCGGCGACTGCGGCCGTTGCCGCCGACTTCAATTACGGCGCGCGAGGAGTGAAGGACTATGGCGGGCTGGCGGGAGTTCCTGTGCCGGCGCCGGTTCCGGTGGTTGAATCGTTCAAATGGTATGTGCGCACCGATTTCGGCTACGCTGTGAAGTCGTCGGGGTCGGCCAGCGTCGACAACACGCTCGGCCTCCACGAGACCCACCCCTACGATCGCAACGAAGGCCCCTTCCACGGCAGCATCGGATTCGGCGCGTATCTCACCCGCTCGCTGCGTTGGGACGTGACCGGCGACTATCGCGGCGCGCAGAAGGTAAAGTCGGGTCCGACCAACTATATCGGCACAACGTCGAGCTTCGATCCGGTCACGTCGATCAGCGAGACCTACTACTACAACGTCACCCGGTACGAGGAGGTCCGCGTTGCGAACCACACCGGCCTCTTCAATCTTTACTATGATTTCAATCGCGGGCCGGGCTTCAATCCCTACATCGGCGCCGGCATCGGTATCGCGATCCGCGAGGGCCGCACCGAGTTCACCGAGACGGCCAACTGCTTCGATACCTATCGCGACGATCCGAGCAACCCGCCGCCAGGCTTCACCGGGGCCTGCTCGCAGCCGGATCTGCGCAAGAGCGGGAAGCCGACCAACGTGAATTTCGGCCTTGCCGCCGCGCTGATGGCGGGCGCCACCTACGAAGTGGTTCCCGGCGTGCTTCTCGACGCCGGCTATCGGCTGGCCTGGCAGGGCGGCAACACGTCGATCCGTCCGGCCGGCTCGGGCGACCTCATA
>CAYWBX010000151.1:0-7147 GCA_964456015.1 uncultured Hyphomicrobiaceae bacterium
AGTGAGCCATTCGTGGCCGACTGTTCGATCCCGGTTCAGATCGATCCAACGGCCTGGCTCAGTAGCGTCCTGTTGCGTGAGTAAAGCAGAGATGGCCAAGCGCGTCCTCATCGTTGACGACGATCCGGCACAACGCCGCATTCTTGAAGAAACCATCAAGCGGTTCGGCTTCGAGACCAAGACCGCCCAAGGCGGCGAACAGGCGATTCAGATCTTGGAAAGTCCGGAGAAGGGCGGAATTTCGCTCGTTCTCCTCGATCTGGTCATGCCCGAGACCGATGGCATGGCGGTACTTGAGCGCGTCCGGCAACGGCCGGGAATGCCACCGATCATCGTGCAGACGGCCCATGGCTCGATCGATGCGGCCATAAACGCCATGCGGGCCGGCGCGGTCGACTTCGTGGTGAAGCCCGCTTCCCCGGAGCGGCTCGACGTCTCCATCAAAAGCGCCTTGAAGATCGAGGCTCTGCAGGGAGAGATCACGCGCATCAAGAAGAAGGCAGAGGGAACGCTCACCTTTGACGATCTCGTCATGCGCGGTGAAGCGATGGCCCGCGTCGTAGCGCTCGGCCGCCGTGCTGCTGCCTCCAACGCAAACATTGCAGTCTTGATCGAGGGTGAATCCGGTGTCGGCAAGGAGTTGATCGCGCGTGCCATTCAGGGCGAGAGCAGTCGCGCGGGCAAGCCGTTTGTGACGGTCAACTGCGGCGCGCTGCCGGAGAACCTCATCGAGAGCATTCTTTTCGGCCACGAAAAAGGCTCGTTCACCGGCGCTGTCGAGAAGCGGATCGGCAAGTTCCAGGAGGCGGACGGCGGCACACTCTTCCTCGACGAAGTGGGCGAACTGCCGCTCGATGCGCAGGTGAAGCTCCTTCGCGCGCTTCAGGAAGGAGAAATCGATCCGGTCGGTGCCAAGAAGCCGATCAAGGTCGACTTCCGCCTGATCGCGGCTACGAACCGCGACATGATCCAGCTCGTCAAGGACGGCAAATTCCGCGAAGATCTTTACTATCGCTTGAATGTGTTCCCGATCTCCGTTCCGCCGCTTCGCGACCGGATCGGCGACGTCCCCGAGCTCGCGTTGCACTTTCTCGCGCGTTTCAGCGCCGAGGAAGGCAAGCGCGTGACGTCGATCAGCAAGGAAGCGCTGTCTCTCCTGACCTCCTATTCGTGGCCCGGCAACGTCCGTCAGCTCGAGAACGCCGTATTCCGCGCGGTGGTTCTTGCGGATGGCAGCGAACTTGGCGTCGATGAGTTTCCGCAGATCGCTGCCCACGTCGAGGGCTTTCAAGCGACGATCCCGGCGGCTCCAGCGCAGGTCGCGCCGCGGCTGCCATACTCCGGCCCCGCGCTGCTCGGCGCCGAAGCCACGATCCCGCAGACCGTCGAGATTTCTCCGCAGGCACCGGGTGGGAAGAGCTCCCTCGGCATTCCCGCCATCGACGACGCCGGCGAGATCCGCACGCTCGAGGCGATGGAGGCGGACATGATCCGTCTCGCTCTCGGACGCTATCGCGGTCACATGACTGAGGTCGCGAAACGGCTGAACATTGGCCGCTCAACGCTCTACCGCAAGATGCGAGACTACGGACTTGAAGAGCGCCCGAATTAGTCCGCTCGAGCGCTTGCGACTGACGGCCATTTCGGGCCCGGCATAAGCCGGGCCCGTTCGGTGCTGTGCGACCAAGGACCGGTCGGCGTTTGCGACGTGCCAAAGCGCGAGCTGGTGCGGGATGGCCATCGGCCAGGGAGTGGCCCCGCCGCATACCGCAACGAGCGCATCAACGTTGGAACCCGAAACAGAGCGCGCTGTGCGCAGGTCCCCCAAGGTATGATCGCGGACCCGGAGCGACCGCCGGACAGGCCGACGACATTCACGCGCGGACCGGCGGTTTCGGGCCGTCGTCAGAGCTTGGCACCAGCGTCCGGCATCCGTTCGCCGAACGGATTGACGTGCCCTGCTGCGCGAATGACGGGGCTTATCAGCCCTTCTTGCACGGAGTGCGGGTCGTCCGCGCGTGGCTCGACGCCGAACGTCAATCGCTCGTTCTCGATCTTCGGAATGTAAAGAGTACCAAACATCCAGTCGAAGATCGCCAAGCAGCTTCCCATGTTCTTGTTGAAATGAATGGGGTTTGTCGAGTGGTGGATCTGGTGATGCGCAGGACTTATGAAGATCCGACCGAGCCAGCCCGTGAAGGGAATCCAGAACTGAGTGTGATGCAGGTGGTCAAGCAAGTAGGTGCCGGCCAGGATCAACGCATTGACGTTGAACGGAGTGAACGCGGCGATGGGCTTGCCGAAAACGTAGTTGAGCGCGCCGTCGGTCGTTCCCATGGTGATGGCGAGAATGTTGACGAACACGATACTGTCGACGGGATGCACCCGGAAGTTCGTCAGGGGTGTTAGAACCTCGGCTTGATGGTGCACTTTGTGAAACTCCCACAGGAAAGGAATCCTGTGGCTGAGGTAATGATCGAGCCAGTAGCCGAATTCGTAGGCGAGAAATGCAGCGACCGTCAGAGTCGCCATGCAGATCCATTCGGGCATCCTGGTCGGCGCGAGCTGACCGAACGCGAAGGTCAGATTCTGATTGACCACGCCACTCACGGCATGCGCTGACAGAAGCGCCCAGCCGAACAGGAGCCCCGCCGCAAGCGTATTGAATGCGAAGAAGCCCAGGTCTGCGCGCGTCGAACGATTGAACACAATCTTCTTCGGAAAAATGGCGCGGACCAGAACTTTGAGACGAAGCGGCCGCCCGCGCCGACGACGCCTGCTATGGAGAAAGACGAGCGCGATAAAGAGCGCGCACAGCAGCGAGGCGAGAGAGAATGTGCCGCCCGGCGCGAGGAAGATGCTGTAGAGCTTGGCGCCAAGGTAGCGAACGACGCGCGCCGATGACTCCCACAGGGCGAACTCGATTGACGCAGGCATACTTGAAACCCCGACCCGGACCGGTGCTGTCCATCCTAGGTACGGGGTTCGCCATAAGGTTCGATTAATGGGCGGACGTTACGCTGGCGCTCTGCACCTCTGACATACGGTCTCGCCGCGCGGCGGACCGCACGCCAGAACGCGAACCGATCCGCCTCTCGCGTCATGGTCACTGACGATAGGAGGTGACCCAGCAGCCCTTGAACCCGGCCGCTTCCAGTTTGGCGCATACTTCCCGGGCCGCTTCCCGAGAGCCGGGTGGCCCGACCACCGTGCGATACCAGAGCCCCTTCTCCTGAAGGTTCGCTTCAACGACATCCGGCGCCTTGCTCGAGAGGACCTCCGGATACCGCGCCGCCAGGTCGGCGAAGGACTTCAGCGCCTCTTCCCGCGTCTTCTTGGATGCAAGCACCGGAACAAACCCGATGACCGTGCCACCGGCCGACGGCGCCACCGCAGGTGCATTCGGCGTGCTGCGAGCCACCCAATCATCGCGCGGAGCGGGCTTCTTCCGAGGCGACGCCGTTTCCGGCTTCGCTTCGATCACCGCAGACGACGCCTTTGCTTTCGGCAGAGGGAGATCTGCCACTGGCGGCGCCTTGGCGACAGTCGATACCGGTGGCTGCGGCTCTGCAGCCGCCGCGCGCGGCGGCTGACGTGGCGGTAATCCCTCGACAACCATTCCTGGCAGTGGACCGATGGATTGATGGGCCACGGCGGGTGGAGGCACCGCAGGCGGGGGACTGCCCACGTTGAGCTGGGCTTGTGGCGTTATGGTGCCATCCTTGTTGACAACCAAAGTCGTGACTTTACGTGGCGCCTCCGGTTCGACGGGCGGAGTGACTGCCGGTGCTCCCGCCCCGCCGCTTGGCGCTGCCGTCTGCTGGCCACCCGAGTCGCTCAAGCGATTGACGAATTTCTTATCCTTGTGAGCTTCCTCTCGGCCACCAGGATCCGCCGGCCGAGCTTTCGCGGGACCGGCGTCGGCCTTCACGACGGGCGGCTTTCCGGATGGCACGGCGCCATTCAGCATGCGGTAGCCGTAGGCGAGGCCACCGCCGACGCCGATCGCCCCGATCAACGCGACAATCACAAGGAAAGGACGGGGCCCCCGACGATCGGGCTCGTCCATTTCGGACTCCGCCTCATATGCCCCGTCGTGCGCGTAGTGTTGATCTTCGGTCTGGTTGCCGGCGGGGAAGCTCCCCGTGGCATACGCACCCTGCGTCTCGTAGTTCTCCGCGGAATAGCCTCCGCCGGGCAGAGGCCCATAGCCACTGTGCGGTTGCGTCTCCTGCCCCCAGTTCTGCCCGCTGTAGGCCCCGGAGTGAGGGGGAGAATAGGCATGCTGAGCGGGATGGTTTGTGCTCCCGTGACCGAGTGCCGGCGAATCGTAACCAGCAGGTTGCGTCGCGGCTCGAGGATCGTGGCGTCCGCTCCCTGAAGGATGCTGCACGGCCGGATGCGCCGAATAGGTCGAGAGATTCCAGTGTTGTACGTCGTCGGGCGACCCAAGGGGACCATGTCCGACAGGGTGTTGGACCGCTGGTGGATGACCGATTGGGTCGCGACCCTGGGCGAACCCGGTCGGGCCGGGCATCTGCCCGTTCGGAATGTGCCCACCCTGGGGCAAGCCGCGCCCGGCGTCTGACGGATAGTCAACGCGAGGATATGGGCTTGCTGGCTGCCGACCGTAACCGTCGGCACGCGCGTGCCCGCTGTAGGGGTCCAAGCTGCCCTGACCTGCCGGCGAAGGACTCGTCGAATATCCCGGGACGGCACCGCGCTGCTGCGCCCAACGCAACAGCGGATCTTCATGGGCCGCCCCGAGCGCCGAAGGCGCCTGCTGTGTAGGCTCGGCGTCTGACGGCGGCCATCCCGAGTGCCCTGGACCTCGTGGTGGGGAGGGCGAGCGGTTCGACCCTGCCATTTCGATTCCCCCTGGGATCGCGCGGCCAATCCGCACGCCAAATTCTGCGAATCGCGTCTCGACTATCGCATCTCCTGTGGCGCCTCGACTCCGAGGATTGCCAATCCCGAAGAGATCACCTGTGCAAAAGCGCTCACCATCGCCAGGCGCGCGATCGTCAAAGTCTCATCATCCGGCTGGATATAGCGCAAATGTGGCGAATCAGTGCCACGGTTCCAATGCGCATGAAAAGCTGACGCCACATCATGAAGATAGAAGGCCAGCCGGTGTGGCTCATGCGCACGCGCCGCGGCTTCGACGAGCCCCGGGAACTGCGCCATGCGCCGTAGCAGGTCGAGTTCGCCAGCATCTTCGAGACGGCTCACGTCGGCCTGCGCCAGCGTCGCATGATCGAGGGCAATTGCCGGGAACGCCTCCCGTGAGTTCCGCAACACCGAGCAGGCGCGGGCATGGGCGTACTGAACATAAAATACGGGATTATCCTTGGACTGCTCGATGACCTTGGCGAGATCGAAATCCAACGGTGCATCGTTCTTTCTGAACAACATCATGAACCGAACCGGGTCCCTGCCCACTTCGTCCACGACTTCGCGAAGCGATACGAATGTTCCGGCCCTCTTCGACATCTTCACCGGTTGCCCGGCCCGCAGCAGCCGCACGAGTTGGCAGACTTTTATGTCGAGTTCGGCCCTGCCTTCCGAAAGGGCTTTGACGGCAGCTTTCATGCGCTTGATGTAGCCCGCATGATCGGCACCGAATACATTGATAAGATTTAGAAAACCACGCTTAAGCTTGTTGTGGTGATAAGCCATGTCGGCCGCGAAGTACGTGTAGCTGCCATCCGACTTCATCAAAGCGCGATCGACGTCGTCGCCGAAAGCCGTGGCCCTGAACAGCGTTTGTTCGCGATCTTCCCAGTCTTCGGCCTCATGCCCCTTGGGCTTTTCGAGGCGGCCGTTGAAGACGAGGCCTCGCTCCCTCAGCCACGCGATCGTCGATGCCACCTCGTCCCGTTCGCCCGCCGTCAGCGACCGTTCCGAGAAGAAGACGTCATGCCGGACATTCAAGGCGGCGAGGTCGTCGCGGATCGTTGCCATCATCGTGTCGACGGCTTCGGCGCGCACTTCGGGAAGCCATTCCGTCTCTGGCTTTCCCACGAGACTTCGACCGTGCTTGCGGGCGAGCGCCTCCCCGACCGGCTTCAGATAGTCGCCTGGATAGAGCCCCTCCGGGATCTCGCCGATCGCCTCCCCCAGGGCCTCCCGGTAGCGCAGAAACGCGGAGCGCGCGAGCGTGTCGACCTGGGCTCCGGCATCGTTGATGTAGTACTCGCGGGTTACGGCATAGCCTGCGAAAGCAAGAAGATTGGCCAGAGCATCACCAAACACCGCTCCGCGACAATGGCCAACGTGCATCGGTCCGGTGGGATTTGCGGAGACGTACTCGACGTTCACTTTCTCCGCCCCGCCGATCTCGGAGCGGCCGAAATTGGCGCCGCTGGAGAGGACAGTCCCGACGATCGACTGCCAGAGTCTCGGCTCCAGAGTGATGTTGATGAAGCCCGGCCCTGCGATCTCAAGTTTCTTGAAGCCATCCGAGCCGGCGAGTTTATCGACGATCAGCGCGGCAATATCGCGAGGCTTCATCTGCGCACGGCGGGCGAGCACCATCGCCGCATTGCAGGCGAGCTCCCCATGCGACGGATCCCTGGCGGGCTCCACATCAATGCCCGTGACGTCGAGATCGCTCGGCAGCCCACCGCCGGACTTGAGGGCGGCAAGCGCCGCGCCGATACGCTCCTCGACATGGCGGAAGACGTTCATCAGTTCGACCTCAAATGGGAAGACCGCGCGTCAGCGCCGATCCTGAGCGCCGATGCCGGCGCAGGCGCCATCGCGCCCGCCTAGCCCAAATCAGGAGTAGCGTCAAACAAGCGACGGTGCTCTGCGATGGCGAAGCGATCGGTCATCCCGGCGATGAAATCGCCGATCCTTGCCCGCCGAAGCGAGGAATCGAGCCCCGCAAGATCGGCCCCGCGTCCATCGGGAAGCGTCGAGGGATCACTGCTGTAAGCCTGAAAGAGCTCGATCAGAAGCTGCTCTGCCGCGGACATCACCCGCATCACCCGCGGATGCCGGTAGACGCGCTCGAACAGGAACCCCTTCAATCGGGCGAGCTCGTCGGCGAAGCCGGCCGGAAACGCAACCACGGGCCGGTCGCTGGAGCGGATGTCGTCGGCGCTGGCTGCCCCGATTTCCGCCAGCCGCCGGCGTGTCTCAC
>CAYWBX010000152.1:0-7147 GCA_964456015.1 uncultured Hyphomicrobiaceae bacterium
CGCTTCGTGATCGCGTTCAATGGCGAGATCTACAATCATCAGGACCTGCGCCGAGCCCTTTGTGCGGCCGGTATCGGCCTTCGCGGCACCTCGGACACCGAGGTCATGCTGGAAGGCTTCGCGCATTGGGGGATTGAGGCGACGCTGCGCCGCCTCAATGGCATGTTCGCCATCGCGCTCTGGGACATATCGGAGCGGCGCCTGCATCTGATGCGCGATCCGCTCGGCATCAAGCCGCTCTATTGGGCTCTGAACGGCGACGAATTCATCTTCGGCTCTGAGTTGAAGGCACTGCGCGCGCGCCCCGGATTCTCGCCGCCCGTCGACCGCCATGCCATGGCGGCGTTCCTGCGGCTGGCATATGTCCCTGCACCACATTCCATTTATGCCGGAGTGAGGAAGCTCGAGCCCGGCTGCCATCTGACGCTTTCCGCCGACGGCGATGCGCGCATCGACCGCTACTGGGACATCGCGGCGATTGCGGCAGAAGGCCTGCGCCAGCCGCTCTCGGCTTCCGACGCAGGGGCCGTCGATGAGCTCGACGCTCTCCTGCGCGATGCGATCGCGCGGCAGATGGTTGCCGACGTGCCGCTCGGCGCGTTTCTGTCCGGCGGCATCGACAGCTCGACGGTCGTCGCCCTCATGCAGGCCCAAAGCACCCGCCCGGTGCGCACCTTCACCATCGGCTTCCGCGAGGCGGCCTACAACGAGGCTGAGCACGCCCGGCGCGTCGCCGCGCATCTCGGGACCGAGCACACCGAAGTCACCATCGAGCCGGACACGCCCGCGCCGCGATTCCCCGTCTTGCGGACATTTACGATGAGCCGTTTGCCGACAGCTCGCAGCTGCCGACGCTGCTACTGTCCGAGATCACGCGACGCAGCGTGACGGTCGCGCTCTCGGGCGACGGCGGCGACGAACTGTTCGCCGGCTACGATCGCTATGCGCTGGCCGAGGCGGCGTGGCGCCGCATCTCCCGCGTTCCGGCCGTGCTTCGGCCAGCGCTGCGAGGCGCGCTGCGCCTGTCGGCGCACCCCGCCTTTCGAGGCGCGCTCGCCCTCGCGCCGGCGGCGCTCGGGCGTTCGCTGACCGGCGGCCGCCTGGAAAAGCTTGCGCGCGCCCTCGACGGTGCGGAGCCCGACGTCCTCTATGCCGCGATCGTCTCCCAGTGGAGCGATCCCGCCGCTCTGCTGCCCGGCGTCTTGGAGGCGCCCCATGCGGTGATCGACGGCAAGGCGCGCTCGAACGTCGCCGAATTTGCGGCGCGAATGCGCCTTGTCGACCTGCAATCGTATCTTCCCGACGACATCCTGACCAAGGTGGATCGGGCCAGCATGGCGATGAGCCTCGAGGCTCGCGTTCCCCTGCTCGATACCCGCGTCGTCGCGCTCGCCTGGCGGCTCCCTCGCCATCAGCTAGTGCGCGCCGGTGAGACCAAGTGGCTGCTGCGCCGCGTGCTCGATCGCTATGTGCCGCGCGACCTCACCGAGCGCCCGAAAATGGGCTTTGCCGTCCCCATCGGCGATTGGCTGCGTGGCCCGCTCCGCGATTGGGCTGAAGACTTGTTGTCGGAGCGCGCGCTCGCGGCGAGCGGCCTCGTGGCGGCCCCGATTCGCGGGCGATGGCACCAGCATCGCGCCGGAAAGCAGAACTGGGACTACCCGCTCTGGACGATCCTGACGCTTCAGGCCTGGCTGCGCCGCTGGGGCTGATAGCGGCCGCTGCCGACACGCCGAAGTCCTCGGGTTTTTGTGCCCTTGCCACCGAGGGGGTCGCCTTCTGCCGTCAAGGAAGCCGGCGTGGCGGCGAATATCGCACGCCGTATCGAGACGTTCCGCGACGGGGACGGCCTTACCGTTTCAACTGGATCGAGCAGGCGCGAGTCTCGGTCGCTCCATCGACGACCCAGATCTGCACTCCGTCGAGACGTCCGCTCGTTCCGCTGAGATTGCCGCGATAGGAGGATGTGTAGGTGTACCTAGCCTGAGGGGAGGCGGCTTGCCACGCCCCCGTCAACGTGATCGCCCCGTTTGCCGCGATCTCGCCAGCTCCGCTTTCCGTGCCCACTACGGCGACGTTTTTCTGGTCCCAGACTTGCCGCTGAAACGCAACCTTGCCGCCGGAGACTACGAGTTCGATCGGGACCTTCTGCCCGACCTTGGTGAAGGACAGCTTGGCGCAGCTAAGCTCGCCGCGCCATGTCCCGTCGAAGCTTTGCGCGCTCGCAGTGCCGGCCAGCAGGCATGCGAGTAGCGCCGCGCATTCCGGTGCGAAAAGCCTTATCGTCCCCATGAGCCGCTTCCCGTGACTGGACCGAAAATGATCCTAGAGCCTTCGGCCGCCGCCGAACACTATCCAGCGCCATGTGCCACACGCTGCGATTGCCGGATGCCGGGTGGGACCGCCTGACCTGGCGCCTCGTCGATAGCACTGACCTTTCGCTCGCTTCCGGCTATGCTTCTTGCGGGAAACTTGGAGGACCGTTCGGGAGGCAGCCATGCGGTGGATCAGATACTCGATCGCGGGGAAGTCCGCCTACGGCATCCTCGAGGGCGACACCATCGCCGAGGTCAGGGGCGATCCCTTCGCGGGCCATGAGCGCACGTCGATCCGGCATCCGCTGGCGAGCGTTCGCATCGAGCTGCCGGTATGGCCGGGCAACTTCTTCTGCGTCGGTCTCAACTATGCCGAGCACGTGCTCATGGCGGCCCAGAAGCTCGGCATCAAGGCGGATCTGCCCGAGAAGCCGGACGTCGGCTACCGCGCCGTCAACGCGCTGCTGCCGCATGACGGCGTCGTCGTCATTCCAAGAGATGCGACGGAGAAGGTCCATTACGAGGGAGAGCTGGTCGCGGTCATCGGCAAACGCGCCCGCAACGTCAGTGAAGCGGAGGCGCTCGATTACGTGCTCGGCTATACGATCGGTAACGACGTGTCGGAGCGCACTTGGCAGAAGAGCGACCGCACGCTTTGGCGGGCCAAGAACACCGATACGTTCAAGCCCATGGGCCCCTGGATCGAGACCGATCTCGATCTCGACCGGGCGGAGACGCGCGTCAGGGTCAACGGCGTCGAGACGACGCGCTTCAGGACGAACGCCATGATTCACGGCGTCGCGCTCTACATTTCGACCATCAGCCGCTATTGCACGATGCAGCCGGGCGACGTGCTCTGGATGGGAACCGACGACAAGTCTCCGGATCTGAAGCACGGCGACGTGGTCGAGGTGGAGATCACCGGCATCGGCACGCTGCGCAATCGCTTCGTGCGCGAGGGGATGGCCTGACGGGCCATGGCTGATGCGCGCGAAGAGTGCCCGCAATCTTGAGGCGAGGACCGGCAGCGCGGAGAAGCATCGGGCGTCGGCATGAGGAGTAAACGATTTTACCCACCAAAGCGAAGCCGGTGCCGCCTCGTGACAAGCTCGTGACAAGACAACGGCATGGACAGGCGAATTGATTTGTCTCCGGCACATGGCCAGCCGACGTGCGCGCCTCGATCCCCCATGTGGGCGTCCCTGTCATGCATTGCCGCCCGTCTTTGCCGGCCGTTGACGGGGCGGGCGTTTGATGGTCCAACTCGCGGCCGATGGAACACGCGGCATCCCGACCGTTGCTCTTGAGCCTGCCGAATATGCTGACGATGGGGCGTATTCTGGCTGTGCCGGCGATGGCTGCCAGTTTTCTGCTGGTGCGGGACGGTGCCGGCCGATGGCTGGCGCTGGGGATCTACCTCGTCGCCTGCATCACCGACTGGCTCGACGGCCATCTGGCCCGCATCTGGCGTCAGCAGTCGGCGCTTGGCCGCATGATGGATCCGATCGCGGACAAGTTGCTGGTTGGCACAGCGCTGCTGCTGCTCGTCTACGACAACACGATCAACGGCTGGACCATCTGGGCGGCTATCATCATTCTGTGCCGCGAGATTCTGGTGTCGGGGCTGCGCGAGTTCCTGGCAGAATTGAACAAGACCGTGCGCGTGAGCCAGCTCGCCAAGTGGAAGACGATGTTGCAGATGGTGGCGCTCGGCGTGCTGATCGCCGGGCCGGCCGGCGACCGTATCGTGGCGGGTATCACCATGACCGGCACGGCGCTGCTGTGGGTCGCCGCCACGCTCACCCTGTATACCGGCTACGATTACCTGAAGGCTGCGATCGTCTACGCTCTCGAGGAGTGACCCGGGTTCAGCCTATGGCCAGCGTCAACATTCTCTATTTTGCCTGGGTGCGCGAGCGCATCGGGAAGGCCGCCGAGACGGTGGAGCTGCCGTCGGATGTGGCGACCATTGCCGATCTGATCCGGTATCTGAGGAGCCTCGGACCCGAGTACCGGGCTGCTTTCGAGAAGCCGGAGATCATTCGCGCGGCGATCGATCGCGAGCACGTGAAGCCGGCCGCAGCGATCGGAGGGGCGCGCGAGATCGCGTTTTTCCCGCCGGTGACAGGGGGCTAGATCATGGCCGTTCGGGTTGCGGCTGAGGATTTCGATGTCGGTGCGGAGGTCCGCAGACTGACCGCCGGGCGCACCGACATCGGCGCCGTCGTCACATTCATCGGCACTGTGCGCGGCGAGGCGAACGGCCGACCGATCGTGGCGATGACGCTCGACCATTATCCCGGCATGACGGAGGCCGAGCTTACGCGCGTCGAGAGCGAGGCGCTGGCGCGCTGGCCGCTCTCGGCGTCGCTGATCGTGCATCGCATCGGCGAACTGCGGCCGGGCGACAACATCGTGCTGGTGGTGACGGCGTCGGCGCACCGGCATGCCGCCTTCGAGGCGGCCGAGTTCCTGATGGACTACCTCAAGACGCGGGCGCCCTTCTGGAAGAAGGAGACCGGCGCGGACGGCGAGGGCGTTTGGGTCGACGCCCGCGAGTCCGACGAACGCGCCCTGGCGCGGTGGAGCGTAGGGCGCACCTGAGGGCGCCGGCAATCCCCCGCTCGCGGCGTTCCATCCCGCCACGAAGGCGCGACGGGGAGCCGCGTCGTTGTGGATAACTCCGAGGGGTTCGGCCGAGACATCGCAATCGTCTGTCCCGATGCGCCGGATTGCCGTCAAATCGCCAAGTCGTCACGCTGATTCGAAAGGAGCCGGCACCGATGCGACGCGCCGTGCGAAGCTCCGAGCCGGACGCTCCGGGCGGCGGAGCCCGCGCCTCGGCGCCATCGCTAGAGGTCCGACAGAGTCTGGTCTGGGGAATTTCGGGCTTTGTGATCGGGGCTGCGTTCTGGCACGTCGTCGGCTTCTGGGGCTTCATCGAGCGGATCGTCTATTCCGGCCATCCCGACGACGGCGTGCGCTACGTGGCGCAGTCGGGCCTGGAGTGCACGGAGCTCGTGCTCGACCGCGGATCGCGCCGCGTGGCCTCCGGCATCTGCCCGCTCGAGGCGCCGCTGCTCGACGAGCGGTCGGAATCCGCCCGTGGCGATTTTCTGGGTCCGCGCACCCCGCTTGCCCGCTCGCATCGCCACCTGCGGCTGTCCTTCGGCGAGGACTGACGGCAATTCCCGGCCAAGCCGCGGTTCCCGGCGCGCCAGCCGTCCGTCGGTTGAACGCGCCGCGCGGACCTGCTCAGTGGATGTCGTCCTGCTCCTCGAACGCGCGCTTCAGATCGGCGACGGAGAAGCCGGGCTTGCGGGCTTTCTCGAGAATGACCGCCTCTTTGCGCGCCAGCAGATCGCACGCTGCCGGAATCTTCTCGGCGACCGCATGCGGAATGACGACGGCGCCGTGCCGGTCGGCGTGAACGAGATCGCCCGAGCGCACCAGCATCCCATGGATGCGCACCTCCTGACCGAAACCGGCGAGATGCGTGAAGCCGTGGCTGGGGGCGATGGATCCGGCGAGCGCCTGGAAGCCCGGCGCCCAGGCCGGGATGTCACGGATGCATCCGTCGGTGATGACGCCGAGCGAGCCGAGCGCCTTGTGCACGGTCGACTGCACCTCGCCCCAGAAGGCGCCGAAGCCGACATCGTGTCCGTCGAGGTCCTGGATCACGGTGATCGTCGGGCCTGGCTTTGCGGCGATGTACTCGTAGTAGGCAAGTCGCTGAGCGCGCGCTTCCTTGGCGGAAAGCTCGTGGGCGTGCGTTGCCCGAACCGTCGCAGTCCGAGCATAACCGACGATCGGCGGCAAGTCCGGGAACGGGCAGATCAGCGGCTTGGTCGTGAAGCCGGTGAGCCGCCGCTCGGGCGCCACGATCTCAAGCGCGTTGCAGATCGTGGGCGTGTCGACCGCGCGGAGCTGGGCGAGCAGCTTCTCGGAGTGGGGGGCTTTGTCGGCCATCGTGATCCTCGTTCGATCTGGGTTCAGGTGAGCGGGCGCGACAGTGACGGCGTGCCTCAGCCGGTCCCGGCTTTGGCTCGCGCCTCGGCCTGCTGCTCTTCGCGGGCGCGCATCGCGGCCAGATAACCGCGGTTGTGCGTTGGCGTCACCCACATCTCGTTGATGCACACATGTGGCGGCTGTCTGGCGACGAAAACGAACACGGCGCCCATGTCCTCGGGCTGAACCATGCGGGCGAGCGTTTCCGGCAGCTCCGGCGGATCGCGGAACCTCATGATCTCGGTTGCGACCTCGCCCGGCAGGATGACGCACGAGCGGATTCCGTTGCCGCACTCGGCGAGGTTGATGGTGTGGCTCATGGCGACGACGCCGTGCTTGGCCGCCGTGTAGATCGGCCCGGAGACCGGGCTTATGTTCCGGCCGGCCATCGAGGCGGTGTGGATGAGAAGGCCGTCCTGCTGCGCGCGCATGATCGGCAGGACGGCGTGCGAGACATAGACGGCGCTCGAAAGATTGCCGTGGATGAGGTTGTCGATCGCCTCGGTCGTCAGGCGGGGCCAGGTCCGGTTCGGCACGTTGACGCCGGCATTGTTGACGACGATGTCGAGCCGTCCGAAGCGGGTCTTGATCGCCGCCACGATGCGGTCGACCGACGCCGCCTTGGTGAGATCGCCTGGCTCGATCACGGCTTGACCGCCGGCCTCGGTGATGTTCGAGGCGACCTTTTCGAGCGGCTCGCGGCGCCGGCCGGTCAAAACGGCGATGGCGCCTTCCGCCGCGAGGGCCTTGGCCGCCGCTTCACCGATGCCGGTGCCGGCACCCGTGACCCACGCGATCTTGCCGTTGATGCTACGCACGTCGTC
>CAYWBX010000153.1:0-4477 GCA_964456015.1 uncultured Hyphomicrobiaceae bacterium
GGTCGGTACCGGCCAAGCCTTGGTTCTGGCGCAGCGCGGGGACTGCGACGCGATTCTGGTTCACGACGGGGCCGGCGAGGAGGACCTCGTCGCCAAAGCCCACGGCCTCGATCGCCGCGACGTCATGTACAACGATTTCGTCATCGTTGGCCCGCGCGCCGATCCGGCGCGGGTGCGGAACATGACCGATGCGGTCCGCGCTGTCCGCCAGATCGCCGACACCCGCTCGCCATTCGTCTCGCGCGGCGATGACAGTGGCACCCATCGCAGGGAGCGGCGCCTCTGGGAGCAGGCAAGGGTCGACCTCGGCGGCGACGCGCGCCGCTGGTATCGCGAGATCGGCGGCGGCATGGGCGCAGCCCTGAACACGGCCTCCGCACTTGATGCCTACGTTCTCGCCGATCGCGCGACGTGGGCGAGCTTCAAGAATCGCGGCGGCCTCGAGATCCTGGTCGAAGGCGACCCGCGGCTCTTCAATCCCTACTCCAGTCTGCTCGTCAATCCGCAGAAGGGCGACCACATCCGCTCGAGCGAGGCCCGCGCCTGGCATGACTGGCTGACCTCGGAAGCGGGACGCGAGGCGATCCGGACGTTCCGCCTGGAGGGCGCGCAAGTGTTCTTCCTCCCGGACCAGGCGCCGGTGCGCTGACCACGGCCGACATGGAACCTTTGTCAAGCGCCCTTTCGCACGCCGTCCGGCTCATCGTCACAGGCGATCGCGATCTCTATTCTGCCGTCGCCACGTCGCTGCAGGTCAGTCTGACGGCAACCGCCATCGCCACGATCGTCGGTGCCCCGCTCGGTACCTTGCTCGCCGTGTCGAGGTTCACCGGCCGGCGGATGGTGCTGGTGTTCTCCAGCGCGCTGATGGGGATCCCGCCCGTTGTCGTGGGGCTCATCGTCTACCTGCTGCTCTCGCGCGCCGGGCCGCTCGGCGATCTGGGTCTCCTTTTCACGCGCCAGGCCATGGTGATGGCGCAGGTGCTTCTCACGTTCCCGATCGTGGTGGTGTTGACCTATCGCGTCACGAGCGAGAGCTGGCAGAGCCACGGCGATGCGCTGCGTATCGACGGCGCCAAGGCGGTTCGTTGTGCCTGGGCCCTGTTGCACATGAACGGCACGGCTCTGGTGACCGTCTTCCTGGCGGCCTTCGGGCGAGCCATTGCGGAGGTCGGCGCCATCGTGCTCGTTGGCGGCAACATCCGTGGCGACACCCGCACCATGACCACCGCCATCGCGCTCGAGACCGCCAAGGGCGAGCTTGCCGTCGCCATGGGGCTTGGCATTATCCTGCTGACGTTGATCGTGCTGGTGAGCGCCGCCGTCTATGAGATCGAGCGCCGGCTCCCGCGATAGGGGATTGGCTTCGGCCGGCCGGGGCCGGCTAGCGGAGCGGCTCGCGATGACGCAGGTAAAGCGGGAGGAGCGATGATTCGGAGCGAGCAGGACGGGCACGTCGTGCGGATTCTCATCGACCGGCCCGAGCGTCGCAATGCCTTCGATCCGGCGGGAACGCGCGCGCTCGGCGATGCCGTCGCGGCGGCGCTGGCGTCGCCTGAGACGCGCGTGATTGTCATCAAAGGCGCGGGCGACGTGTTCAGCACGGGCCGCGACCTCAAGGCCGCGGCTGCCGAGGGTGCCCGCCCGCCAGGACTCCCCGACGCGGCTGACGTGGATGCCGACTGGGTGCGGATTTTCCATCTGCTGCATCGCTCCGCAGTTCCGAGCGTTGCCGTTGTGCGCGGCTATGCGGTGGCCGGCGGGTTCACTTTGGCGATGGGCTGCGACTTCGTCCTGGCGGAGCGGTCGGCAGTATTCGGCGCCTACGAGATGCGCCACGGGTTTCCGGCGGCCGTCTGCACCCCCCTGCTGGCGCGGCTTGTCGGCCCCCGGCTCGGCCTCGAGTTCGCGCTCTTCGGCGAGCCCATCTCCGCCGACCGTCTCTTCGGCGCCGGCCTCATCAATCGCCTGGCTCAGACGCCCGATGAGCTTGCCCGCGTCGAGACCGAGTTTGTCGGGAGGTTGGCAAGCCTCGACCCGCGCGCCGTCCGCATGACGCGTGACCTGTTCCGCGCTGCGGAGACTATGCCGCTCGACAACGCACTCGACGCCGGCCGGCAGCTGAACCAGCTGATCGGCGCGACCGGCGGCTTCGCCGGGGCCGGCCGCAATCTCGCGGGCAAGAGCTGACGGCAAGGGAGACGTCGCGTTGCGCCTGATCGTTGCTCACTCGGCCGCCTCCTTGGCGAGGAACCCGCCGGACTGGCGCGCCCAGAGCTCGGCGTAAAGACCGCCGCGGGCAATCAGTTCGCCGTGGCTGCCGCTCTCCACGATGCGCCCCTTGTCCATGATCACCAGCCGGTCCATGGCGGCGATGGTCGAGAGCCGGTGGGCGATGGCGATCACTGTCTTGCCTTCCATGAGGTTCGAGAACTGCTCCTGGATCGCGGCCTCGACCTCGCTGTCGAGCGCGCTCGTCGCCTCGTCGAGGAGCAGAATTGGCGCATTCTTGAGCAACACGCGCGCAATCGCGATGCGCTGGCGCTGGCCGCCTGAGAGCTTGACGCCGCGCTCGCCGACATGGGCGTCATAGCCCTTGCGCCCGCGCTGGTCCTCAAGGCCCAGGATGAACTCGTGCGCCTGCGCCTTCTTTGCCGCCGCCACCATGGCGGCTTCGCCGGCGTCGGGACGGCCGTAGAGGATGTTGTCCGCGATCGAGCGGTGCAGGAGGGAGGTGTCCTGCGTCACCATGCCGATCTGCGCCCTCAGGCTGTCCTGGGTCACGTCGCGGATGTCCTGGCCGTCGATCAGGATGCGCCCGCCTTCGAGGTCGTAGAAGCGCAGCAGCAGGTTGACGAGCGTTGACTTGCCGGCGCCCGAGCGTCCGACGAGCCCCACTTTCTCACCCGGCCGGATGGTAAGGGAGAGATTGTCGATCACGCCCGTGGTCTTGCCGTAGTGAAAGCGCACGTTCTCGAAGCGGATTTCGCCGCGGGTGGCGACGAGCGGCTTGGCGCCCGGCTTGTCGATGAGCCTGAGCGGCTGCGCGATCGCACGCATGCTCTCTTGCACGACGCCGACATTGTCGAAGATGCCCGCGAGGGTCCACATGAACCATCCGGACATGTTCATGAGCCGGATGATGAGCCCGGTGACGACGGCAATGGCGCCGATGGTGACCAGATCATGCGTCCACAGCCAGATGGCGAACCCTGTCGTGAACACCAGCACCGCGCCGTTGACGATCCACAGGCACGCCTCCATCAGCGTGTTGAGGCGAAGCTGTTGCTGGTAGCGGGTGAGAAACTCGCTCATGGCGTCGCGGGCGTAATCATCCTCGCGCTCGGTGTGCGCGAAGAGCTTCACGGTCGCGATGTTCGTGTAGCTGTCGACAATGCGCCCCGTCAGCATTGAGCGCGCATCCGACATGGCCGCCGACAGCCGTTCAATGCGGGGCACGAAATAGCGCAGCGCGACGATATAGAGCCCGATCCACACGACGAGCGGCAGCGCAAGCCGCCAGTCCGCCTGCATGAAGAGCAAAAGCGCGCCGACCCAGTGCACCGCGACCCACACGGCTGCATCGCAGATGTTGGTTGCGATGTCGCGGATCGCCGGACCGACCTGGATGGTGCGCGTCGCGAGCCGGCCGGCAAAGTCGTTCTGGAAGAAGCCGAGACTCTGGCGCAGCAGGTACCGGTGGGCGAGCCAGCGCGTGCGCACGTTGGCGGGGCCCATGATCGTTTGATGCTTGACGAGATCGGCGAGGAGCGAGAGCAGCGGACGCACCAGCAGCGTGAGGACGGCCATGAAGGCGAGCTCGAGGCCGTTGTCCCTGAGAAAGGTCTGCGGGCTCGCAGATGTCTTCATCAAGTCGATCACGCGGCCGACGAAGGCAAGTATTGCGACCTCGAGCAGAGCGAGAGCGAATGTCACGACCGTGAGCAGCGCAAACGCCCACCAAATCGGCTTCAGGTAGTGCCAGAAGAATGGCCACAGCCGGTCCGGCGGTTGCGTCGGCGGGGCCTCGGGAAAGGGCGGAATGCGATCCTCGAACCAGCGGTAGAGGCGATCCATGGGGTCCTGCTTTCATGCCTCGCTGCGAGGGCGCGGCGTGACTGCCTGCGCACCGTGAGGGGCTGGGAATTACGCGGGGAATGCCGGGGAATTTCTGCGAAGGCGAGGCGGCGCAGTCCAATCGGCATCCCGCAACCGGCTGCGACGGCGACACCCGCGCGGGCAAAACACCGGCTCGCCCGCTCAGGGTTGAGCGAGGCGGGCGGGTCGGCCAGAGTGGTGTATCGGCTGCGCCCGAGGGCTATTCCTGGTGCGTGGCCGGACAATGGCACGCCGCCGCCGGCTCGAGCAATACCGCGAGGGCGGAGGTGAGACTGAACGGGCGTAAGTGACGCCCAACGAAGGGCTTGGCATGACCCCAACAATCCTCGAAGAAAGAAAATCTGCCGCGCGGGCGTGG
>CAYWBX010000153.1:4487-7120 GCA_964456015.1 uncultured Hyphomicrobiaceae bacterium
CGCACCGGCCACCCCGACCAGCACCTGGGCGGCTTCGAGGAACTGCGCGACGACATTTGCGCCCGCTTCGAGAGGCTCGAGGCGGAGCTGCCGGCCTCGGCTCCGCTCGCAGACCGCCCCCCCGCCCGTTTCGTGCGCACCCCTTGGGCGCGCACCGATCACACCGGCAAGCCCGGCGGCGGCGGCGTCATGTCGATGCTGTCGGGCCGCGTGTTCGAGAAGGTCGGGGTCCACACCTCGACCGTCTACGGCGAGTTCGCGCCCGAGTTCCGCAAGCAGATTCCGGGGGCCGAGGACGACCCGCGCTTCTGGGCCTCCGGCATCTCGCTCATCGCCCATATGCAAAACCCGAACGTGCCGGCCGTGCACATGAACACGCGATTCGTGGTGACTTCGAAATGGTGGTTCGGGGGCGGCGCGGACCTGACACCGGTGCTCTCAAGGCGCCGTACGCAGGAAGACCCCGACAGCCGCGCCTTCCACGCCGCAATGCAGGCGGCCTGCGCGCCCCACAAAGTTGCCGACTACGCCCGCTTCAAGGCGTGGTGCGACGAATACTTCTATCTGCCGCACCGCAAGGAGCTGCGCGGCATCGGCGGCATCTTTTACGACTATCTGACGCCCGACGATGCGTCCGGCGGCTGGGAGGCGGCTTTCGCCTTCACGAAGGACGTCGGCCGCGCTTTCGCCGAGGTCTATCCGCGGCTCGTCCGGGCAAACTGGGCCATCCCCTTCGGCGAGACCGAACGCGAGGAACAGCTCATTCGCCGCGGCCGCTACGTCGAGTTCAATCTGCTTTACGACCGCGGTACGACGTTCGGCCTCAAGACGGGCGGCAACGTCGACTCGATCCTCTCCAGTCTGCCGCCGGTGGTGAAGTGGCCGTGAGGGGCCGCTGCGGCGACCGCGCGAAACGCACGGATCTGCGCGACGGTTTCCTGCGAAGAGCGGCAGTGATCCAAGGCGCGCCATCATTCAGCGCGGCGTGTTGGCCCTGAGGAATGTTCTCAAGTGCCGCACGGCCATGGCGACGCGCGCCTTGGGCTCCTTCCACGGGAAGAAGGTCATCTGCCCGTTGGGCGCGAGCAGCGCGCTCTCCTCGGCGACGGCGTAAGGGTGGGGCTCGGTGTCGTCCGGCATGACAAGGACCGGCGTCTTCACTTGGCGCACGAACTCGCGCGTGACGCTGAACACGAAGTCGTTATGGGTGTGATACATCGTCTTGAGGAACGCCGAGCACATCTCCATCGTGACGTCCGGCCGTCTGGCGCAGAGCGCCGGCGCCCAGTTCTTCATGTTGTTGCGGTAGAAGAGGTCCGGCACCTCGGGCCGAAACCCGCTCGGCGTCGCCGGCACGGCGGCGACGACCCGCTCGGGCGCCCGCTCGAGCATCTTCCAGATGAACGGGCCGCCGATGCAGAAGCCGAGCACCAGGAACCGGTCGATCTTCAGGTGGTCCATCAGCCCGAGCTGGTCGTCGCAGTAGGCGTCCCACGGCCGGCCGACCTCCACCGGGCCGGACGAGCCGCCGCCGTTGGCGTTGCGCAGATCCATGGTGATGCAGCGGAACTCGTCGCTGAGCTCGGTCATCGGGTTGAAAGGCGTGCGCTCGGAAAGATAGCCGATGGTGGCGTTGAGGCCGCCGCCCGGAATGACCAGCAGCGGAAAGCCCGAACCGGCTTCCTCGTAGTGAATCTGAACGGAACCGCGGGTGTAGGTGGGCATGTGGAACTCCCCGGCGGACGAGGGCGCCGTTGGCTGCTCATAACGGATGCTGGCGACGTGCAACGGACGCCAGTCTAACGCGCCGCAGAGGGATAGCCAGTGCTCCCGACAGCGCCACGACGGCGCGCCGGTGACGCACCTCTCATGGAAATCGGCACCGTAATTGCTGTGTCCTGAGGAAGATGCTCGTTGCCCCCCTGTCGAGACGTCGGCCGGCGGCTATCCGTCTTGCGCGCCGCCTTGAGCGACGCCCGCCCCGCGCACGATCTCGAGAATGCGCTCAGCCGGCGTGTCGGCGGCAAGCGCGAGGAAGTCGCCGCGGCCCGCCACCGCGCGATCGAGCGCGCGCTGGAACTCGATCTTGTCGAGCTCGATCGTGCCGAACTGGCGCAAGTGATCGGTGACGAACTGCGTGTCGAGCAGCGTGAAGCCGCCGTGGATGAGCCGTGCGACGAGGTAGACGAGCGCGATCTTGGAAGCGTCGCGCTCGGTCGAGAACATGCTCTCGCCGAAGAATGCGCCGCCGAGCGTCACGCCATAGAGCCCGCCGACCAGTCGGCCGTCCTTCCACGTCTCGACGGTGTGGCAGTGGCCCTGCTTGAACAGCGCGCCGTAAAGGCTGCGGATGCGCGCGTTGATCCAGGTCGATCGCCGTCCGGGTCGCGACGCTGCGCAGCCGTCGATGACGCCCGCGAAGTCGCTGTTGATGCGCACCTCGAACGCGCCCGAGCGGATGGTGCGCGCGAGCCGCCGCGGCACGTGCACGGCATCGAGCGGCAGCACGCCGCGCGCCTGCGGCTCAATCCAGTAAAGCGCCGGATCGTCGGCACTTTCCGCCATCGGAAAGATGCCGCAAGCGTAGGCCTTGAGCAGCACCTGCGGCGTGATTTCGATCGCGATGTCATCCC
>CAYWBX010000154.1:0-7071 GCA_964456015.1 uncultured Hyphomicrobiaceae bacterium
ATTGCCGTTCTTTTCATGGCGTCCTCCATCCGCCCCGCTATCGCTTGATCGAGGGCACGGCGATCTTTGCGCCGTTCGCATTGGCATTGAGGTAAAGGGTGAGCGCCGTGAGCCCGTCAGCCAGATAATCCGGTTCGGGCCAGCGCATCTGGCGGTAGCAGTCCCACAGCCGGTGCTGCATCGTGCGCACCTGGCTTTGCGAGACGCGATAGGTTGGCCACGATCCCATCGTCTCCTGCACCGCCTTGCCGGGCTTGGAGAGATTGGGCAGCGCCTGCAGACGGATGCGCTTGCCGTCCTCGGCGTGGCAGGTTGCGCAGGAGAAGTCCCATTGCCCGCCGCGGCGGAAGAACATCGCCCGGCCGACGGCGTACATCTCTTTTTCCTTGGGATGTTCGAGGCTGATCGCGATTTTGGAACCGGATGATTTGTTTGCGATGAAAGCAACCAGATCCTCCATGTCGGAGGTACGGCCCGGGCCGCCAAACCGGCGCTTGATCACGTCGGTGGTGTCGAGACCCTGCAGCGTCACCATGCACCAATGCAGGCGCTGCTCGAGGTCCATGACCTTGTCCGCGTCCTTGAAATAGCGCGGCAGTTTGGCATAGGCGCCCTCAAGCTTGCCGGGGCCCTCACCCAGATCGCACTGCTCAAGCGAGACGTTCTTTGCGCCGCGCGCGGTCTTCCAGAGAATCTCGCCCCGATCGACACTGAGGTAACCGGGATTGGACAGGGGATCGCTGATCATCTCCCGGTATCGTTCGATCTCCCTCTCGGCGTCATTGGTTTGAGCGATCGGCGCCGCCAATGGCGCAATTAACAGCACCGCACCAAGCAGAAGCAGCCTCACACGCACGTTCGGTCCTCCCTGTCCGACGTATTAGAATTGTTTAGGGTCGCGGGGCCGGGGAGCCGTCGCTGCGTCGCCCTGCCCCTCGACAAACGAACAATACTCCCTGGCTCACCGGCCTGACAACATAATATTGACATATGATGATTTTCATATGTAATGGCTTCCGCATCACTGTGTGCGCCACATCAAAGACCCGGCGACAAAGGCCATCCAGCCTTGAACTGGAGGCAATGAAGGCGCGGGCGCCAGGGACGCTCGCGCGAAGCCGGCGGACCGGGCGTCGACGCAGACGAAACGCCCTGGAGGCGAGCGGAGGAACGAAGCATGGTGGGTGGAGACCGAATTCCATCGAGGCGCGAGATTCTCGCCGCGGCATTGGTCGGCACAGCCGCGATCGCGGTGGGATCCGGCGGCGCGCTTGCGACGCCCGAGCAGGTGGCCGAGGAGATCAAGAAGCTGTTCGGCGACAAGAAGCTGATCCCCGGCAAGATCAAGCTCGATCTGCCGAGCATCGCCGAGAACGGGCTCGTGGTTCCGCTGAATTTCGAAGTCGAGAGCCCGATGACCGAGAAGGACTACGTCAAGTCGGTCCACTTCTTCGCTGAGGGCAATCCGTCGGTCAACGTCGCGGCCTTCCATTTCACGCCGCTCGCACCGAAGGCAGCGGCCTCGTTCCGCATCCGGCTTGCCAAGACGCAAGACATCGTCGCCGTGGCGGCCATGTCGAACGGAGACCTGTACACCGCGCGCAAGGAAGTGAAGGTCACGATCGGCGGCTGCGGCGGCTGATCGGGCGATCGTTCCGCGGAGCGTCGATAGCCGGCGCCCCGCAAGAGTGCGGAACGCAGGGTTCCGCGACCGCAAGCAACCTTCAGCCCTTCGGCACACAGAGCGAGCGAGGCTCGAGAACCATGTCGGCACCCAAACCCACCCCCCGCATCCGGATGCCTGCGACGGCCAAGGCCGGAGAGGTCATCGAGGTCAAGACACTCATCAGCCACGAGATGGAAAGCGGCCAGCGAAAGGATGCGGCCGGAAACACCATCCCGCGCAAGATCATCAAGGAGTTCCGCGTGACCTTCAACGGCCGCGAGATCATGCGCGTCGACTGGTTTCCGGCGATCTCGGCCAATCCCTATCAGTCGTTCTTCGTGCGCGTGCCTGAGACGGGCACGTTCGAGTTCACTTGGACCGATGACGACGGCTCCGTCTACAAGGCGGAGCAGAAGGTGACGGTCGGCTAAGGCGCGGCTCGCGCGGCGCGAAGGGCAGCGGCAGGCCTCATGTCGCATGCGAGCTGCGTGAGGACGAGCAGCAGCTGAGCCGGGGTTGGGAGGAGGCATGATTTCGCGCAGAGAGTTCGTGACAGCCGCGGCCGCGGCGGCGACGCTCGTCGGCGGTCATGGCCGGCTCGGACGGGCGGCGGCGCAGGGTCGGCTGTCGCAGTCGGACCTTCTGCGGTTCGATCCGGTCGGCACGGTCACGATCGTGCATCTGACCGACATCCATGCGCAGCTGGTGCCTCTCTATTTCCGCGAGCCGTCCATCAACATCGGCGTCGGCGAAGCGAAAGGCCTGGTGCCGCACCTGACGGGAGAAGACTTCCTCAAGACCTTCAGGATCGGGCCGAAGTCGCCCGCTGCCTATGCGCTCACCCATCTCGATTTCGTCGAGCTCGCGCGCCAGTACGGACGCATGGGCGGCCTTGATCGCATCGCGACCATCGTCAAGGCGATCCGTGCGGAGCGCGCCGACAAGGTTCTCCTGCTCGATGGCGGCGACACCTGGACGAACAGCTGGACCTCGCTCAAGACGCAAGGTCAGGACGTCGTCGATGCCATGGCGAGCCTGAAGCCGGACGCGATGACGGGCCACTGGGAGTTCACGCTCGGCGAGACGCGCGTCAAGGAGCTGACCGACAAGCTCGGCTTTCCCTTCCTCGCCCAGAACATCCGTGACAGCGAGTTCGAGGACCGCGTTTTTCCAGCGAGCCGCATCTTCGAGCGGGGCGGCGTCAGAATTGCGGTGATCGGCCAGGCCTTTCCTTTCACCCCGATCGCAAACCCGCGCTGGATGTTCCCGAAGTGGACCTTCGGCATCCGCGATGCGGACCTCGCCAAGGAAGTTGCGAAGCTCAAGGCGGAGGGCGCGGATCTCATCGTCCTCCTCTCCCACAACGGCTTCGATGTCGATCGCAAGCTCGCGCGAACGGTGCCGGGCATCGACGTGATCCTGTCGGGACACACGCACGATGCCGTGCCCGACGTCACCAAAGTCGGCAAGACCCTCATCATCGCCACCGGCTCAAACGGCAAGTTTGTCTCGCGCCTCGACCTCGATGTGCGGGGAGGCGAGATCAAGGCCCATCGCTATCAGCTCATTCCCGTATTCTCCGACGCGATCACGCCCGACCCGGAAACGGCGGCGATCATCGCGCGGCACCGGCGGCCGTTCGCCGCCGAACTCGGGCGCGTGCTCGGCCGAACCGAGACCTTGCTCTACCGGCGCGGCAATTTCGACGGCACGCTCGACAACGTCATCTGCGATGCCCTCCTCGCCGAGCGCGATGCCGAAATCGCGCTCTCGCCCGGCATCCGATGGGGCACGAGCGTTCTGCCGGGCCAGGAGATCACCTTCGAGGACATCGCCAACGCCACGGCCATGACCTATCCGGCCTGCTATCGCACGGCCATGACCGGCGCTCGCCTCAAGGAGATCCTCGAGGACGTCGCCGATAATATCTTCAATCCCGATCCCTTCTACCAGCAGGGCGGCGACATGGTCCGCACGGGCGGGCTCGGCTACACGATCGAGATCGCCAAGCCGGCCGGGCAGCGCATCAGCGCCATGACCCACCTGCGAACCGGCGCCCCGATCGATCCCGCGAAAGAGTATGTCGTTGCCGGCTGGGCGAGCGTGAACCAGGGAACCGAAGGGCCGCCGATCTGGGATGTCGTTGCCCGCTACATTGAAAAGAAGAAGGTCGTGAGCGCCAGCGAGAGCGGGGCCGTCAAGGTGATCGGTGCCTGAGCGGTGGACTCCAGAAACGGGAGCCGTGCGCCGTCCCATGCCGGTACGGTTCGCATCCGCCAGGGACAAGGGCCCTGACGCGGGACATGGAAAGGAGGCTCAAATGAGCGAGGAGACCAGTCGTCGGCGCTTCCTCACCGGCGCCGTTGCCGGCGGGCTTGCGGCCGCCGGCGCCGGTTCGGCTGGCGCACAGGACAAGGGGAAAGCCGCGACCGCCATCAAGAGCAATCCGAAGAATCAGCCCCCCAATGTCCCGTCCTGGTCGAAAGTGCTCGGCGATGGCGTTGCGACGCATCCTTATGGCAAGCCGTCGAAGTTCGAGCGCCACGTGGTGCGCCGCGACGTCGAGTGGTTGACCGCCTCGCGCGAAAGCTCGGTCAACTTCACGCCGCTGCACGAGCTCGACGGCATCATCACGCCCAACGGTCTGTGCTTCGAGCGTCACCACGGCGGCGCCGCCGAGATCAACCCGCTTGACCATCGCCTGCTCGTTCACGGCCTCGTCGACAAGCCGCTGATGTTCACGATGGATGATCTCAAGCGGTTTCCGAGAGTGAACCGCATCTACTTTCTCGAATGCGCCGCCAATTCCGGCATGGAGTGGCGCGGCGCCCAGCTCAACGGTTGCCAGTTCACGCACGGCATGGTGCACAACGTGATGTACACGGGCGTGCTTCTCAGGGATGTGCTGCGCGAGGCCGGACTGAAGCCCAACGCGCGCTGGCTGCAGGTGGAAGGCGCCGATTCCGCGGGCATGAACCGTTCGCTGCCGATCGAGAAGGCGCTCGCCGACTGCATTCTGGCCTTCAAGATGAATGGCGAGGCGCTCAGAACCGAGCAGGGTTATCCGCTGCGGCTTGTCGTGCCCGGGTGGGAAGGCAACATCTGGGTCAAGTGGCTGCGCCGGATCGAGGTTGGCGACAAGCCGTGGCTCGCGCGCGAGGAGACGTCCAAGTATACGGACCTGATGGCCGACGGCCGGTCGCGTCGTTACACGTTCATCATGGATGCCAAATCCGTCGTGACCAATCCGGCCCCGGAAGCGCCGCTTCGCTACAAGGGCCGTAACGTCCTGTCTGGCCTCGCCTGGTCGGGCCGCGGCCGCATCACGCGCGTCGACGTCACGCTCGATGGCGGACGCAACTGGCGCGAGGCGCGCATCGACGGCTTGGTGCTCGACAAGTCGCTCACCCGCTTCTACGTCGACTTCGACTGGCAGGGCGAGGAGCTGCTGATCCAGTCGCGCGCCCATGACGAGACCGGCTACGTACAGCCGACCAAGGACGAGCTGCGCAAGGTCCGCGGCGTCAACTCCATCTACCACAACAACGGCATTCAGACCTGGCTGGTGCGCAGCAACGGGGAGACCGAGAATGTCGAGATCGGCTAGGACAATCCTGGTGCTTGCCGCGATCGCACTGTCGGCGGCGCAAAGCGGTGCGGCACTGGCGCAGGCGTCTGCCAAGAAGCTCGGACTCGGGCGCGAGGCGACAGCGGCCGAGATCGCCGCCTGGGACATCGACGTGCGCCCGGATGGCCACGGCCTGCCGCCCGGCAAGGGCACCGTGAAGCAGGGCGAGGAGCTCTTCATCGCATTGTGCGCGGCCTGTCACGGCGACTTCGGCGAAGGGCGTGACCGCTGGCCGGTGCTTGCCGGCGGCCATGGCACGCTGAAGAACGACCGCCCCGACAAGACCATCGGTTCCTTCTGGCCGCATCAGTCGACCGTGTTCGACTACATCAAGCGCGCGATGCCGTTCGGAAACGCCCAGTCCCTCTCGAATGACGAGATCTATGCGCTCACGGCCTATGTGCTGCACCTCAACGACGTCATCAAGGACGCGAACTTCGAGCTCAACGACAAGAACTTCCTCTCGATCAGGATGCCCAACGCCGACGGCTTCTACGACGACGACCGGGAGACCGCGGAAAAGCATTTCTGGAACCGCAAGGTCTGCATGAAGGACTGCCTCAAGACTGAGCCCAAGGTAACAGGTCGGGCGCAGGTCCTTGATGTCACGCCTGACAACAAGACGGCCCCTCGCGTCGATTGACCCAAGGCAAGGCGCTCACTTTTGCGGCCTGTCTAGTGGCCGTCTCTGACGACGTGGCCGGACGCTGACTAACGATACGCGTCCGAGAGCGCAGGAGCAGAAGCGATGATTGAGCCCCTCATCCGGCAGATCGTGCGAGCCGTCGGCGCGGTCGCCGCCTTAGGTCTCATCCTGGTTGCGAGCATTCCGGCGGCGGCGGGCGAAGCCGTTGCCTATACGCGCAAGGGCGTCGCCTACGAGGACGTGCGCGCCGACCTCGAGACCGCGATCATCAACGAAGGATTGAAGATCGACTACGTTGGCAACGTTGCCGCCATGCTGCAGCGGACCGGCGCCGATGTGGGATCGGATCGGCCGGTCTACGCGAAGGCAGAGTTCTTCACCTTCTGCTCGGCCAAGCTTTCGCGTGCGATGATGGAGGCGGACCCTGCCAACATGTCGCAATGCCCCTACGTGATGTTCCTCTACCAGCGCGCGGCGGCGAACGAGGTTGTCGTCGGCTATCGCAAGGTTCGCGTTGCCGGTCGCGGCGCCAAGGCGCTGACGGAGGTCAACAAGCTGCTCGACAAGATTGCCCGATCGGCGGCGCGGTAAGGGATTGGATCGGCGCGTGCGCCCGCAAGCTGCGATGCACGCGTCCCGCGCCCGCAGCCGTTGCGGTCGTCATGCAGACTCTGCCGAAGGGCCGGAAGCGCTGTGCCCGTGTCACGTTGACGGGTCAGGGGGCTTGGGGCTTGGTGTGAGTGCAGGGCATGAACCCGTCGACGCGGGATTGGGGCCATCCGCCGACGAGCTTGGTCAGCGTGTCGGTCAACCAGGCGTGCGGATTGAGGCCGTCGAGCTTCGCGGTCTCGATCCGCGAGGCGACGGTGGCCAAATTGGCGCCGCCCTCGTCGCTGCCGATGTATCCTTACCGAAGCCGCTCGAAGATGCGGCTCCATGGGATATGTTTGCGAAAAGTATCTACTCTGTGACGCGCCAATCTGGTGCTGTTCGGTGGACTGGGCGGCGGCAAAGGCCATCTCGCGGCGGCGCTCGGGCTGGCACTCGTCGAGAACGGATGGCGCGCGCTCTGCACCCGCACCTCCGATCTCGTGCAGCGCCTGCAGGTGGCGCGGCGCGAGCTGGCGCTGG
>CAYWBX010000155.1:0-7068 GCA_964456015.1 uncultured Hyphomicrobiaceae bacterium
TCGGTCGGCGCCGCCGCCGCCACCATTGCCGCCGCCGCCGGAATGGCGCGCGTTGAATTGCACTCGGAGGCCGACTGGCGCGCGGCCGCCCGCCACGCGGCGGGGTGGGGGTGAGGTGGGGATTGAGCGTCCGCGCTGCAGGGATGCTTCGTTGCTGGTCCACAGCAAGAAGCCGAATAAGGCTTGAGTCTCGATTCGCTCTATGGGAGTGCTTTTATTGCGGGTGCGAAGCACCGGAACAACCCGAAGCTGTGTTCAGCACGGCTCCCGAGACGGGCGGCTCCCCAAGGGATGGGAGCATCTTCGCCACTCGGCAGGATCGGGCCGGGGCGCACCAGTCTCCTTCTTCCGTAGCCGCATTCGCCGAACGTCTCCGCATCCCTGAGAGGCTTTAGTTGATCGCGGCTTTCAGCGGCATCACCTTTATTGTCTTTCCGATCTTCTGAGCCAATTCCCATCGGTCACCCTCCAGCGTTCCCAGAACAACTTCGCTGTTCATGAGGCGCGACATTGTCCGCGCCTTGATGCGCTGCGGTTTTGGACCGTCGAACAGCGCCATGCTGCGAACATCTTCCACCCCGCGATTCCGCAGCTCCTGCCAAAGCAGTAGAGATTCAAGCGCTTTCGTCTCGGAGGACGCTGCGAATAGCGCAAGGGTTGCTCCAGACTCCGATTTCAGAACAAAGTCCGCGACGTAGTCCTTGAGCGTCTCGTTCGGGTTCGCGTCCTCACGAATGTCGACGCGTCCTTTAAAATGCTGCTCTACCAGCTCGCGCACGTCATCCTTAAAGACTTCGCGAACTCGCTCTTGCGCAAGCATTCGCAAGTCCTGTAGACGCAGCATCAACGCCATGAACTTCACGAAGTTCGCCGGAACCCGACTCTCATCAACATAGTCAGTGTAAATCACGCTCGCCGCGTCGTCGTAGTGCGCGTCGTACTGCTTTAGAAGGTCGGCAAGCGCGTCAGATCGCGACTCGGTCGCGAACGACACGCCATCCTCCTCAAGAGCAGCAATTGTGCCGCCATCGTCCTCAAGCCGCAGCAGTTGAGGGTTCGCGTCATCACGGCGGATGTAGAGCCCGATAGAGTCACCGTCCGGCAACCTGAACGGGGTCTTAACCGCATATCCGATCTTGACTTCGCGCAGCGCCAAGCCGGAGCAAAGTGCCTCGCAGAGTTCGTTCAACTTCATATCAGCTCACCTTGAGCTTGGAAGTTATAGTACTTTGCCACTACGCTCAACGCGCTCGCCGCATCGACGCCAAATTCGTTTCGCGACGAGGCTTTCGGCCACTTCTTGGCGTTGTGTCTGGCGGCACCAGATCCCAGTTGCGATATCGGCTTTAGCGCGACGTGGCAGTGCCAACCTGGTTCGCTCGCGTGGAACTCAAAATCAGACAAAACGACCATGTCGCCGTTGACTTCAACGCCAAGGCGGGCGCGTAGAATTTCCTTATCTTCGTTCAAAAGGATCAGAATCCGGCACTGATGCCCCTCGGCCTCGAACTTGACCACGCGCCACGCGTACTCAGGGCCATATTTGTAGCGCTTGTCCTTGACCCTCGACATTGGGAACACATTGCGAGGAATGTGACCGCGCACCCACTTTCCCACATCAAGGTTTGTCTTTGCACCTCGAATGATGCTCTTGAGGGTGGTCATGTGCCGCCCTCCTGGCTCTCGTCAGTTCCCCGATATGTGAGGCGCTTCCCGACAACGCCCGTCATGCCTCGCTTGAAGATGTTGAAATAGTCTTCGATTGTGCTGGTGGTGATGACGGGCTTGCCGTCGTCAGTCTTGCCTACTTCCTCTCCGGCCGCGACTCTCATGGCTGTGACAGTGTTGCCGATGACACCGGCAGGTCGTTTCTCGCCGTTCGGTCCTGCTGGCATGATCTGAGTTGGTGCTTTGAGTTAAGCATAGCATGGGACTTGGCACCCGGCAGAGCCAGGTCAACAGCGTCAGATCTCAAACTGTGACACGACCTCAAGGCTCGCCTCAGTGCCGCGTCGGCGAGGCGCGCGCCGCGAGGAGGCCGAGCCTCTCCGGCATGTCCGACACGTTGGTTGCGCCACGCTCATAGAGCGCCCTGCCCTCGCCAAGCGCCATGCCGCACACGCCGAGGAGGTATGCCGCAAGGTCGCGAATGCCGCGCAGCTCCTCCACGCGCGCCTCTAGCTCGGCGCGATTAAGCGCTGAGCGCTGATCTTCCGGCAAAAGCGCCACCGCCACGCCATCGGCAAGCACCTCGTCTGCGCTTCGCATCGATTGCCTCCGTCGATCATCCACATCGATGTGACCTTTTTGGTAGCATGTGGCACGCGGACGGGGATAAGTTGTCTGACCTACGAACTAGTGATGGCCGCTTCTGGTCATTGAGACCGGTGTCGCGGCCGAGAGGGCAAAGTCGGCGACTTCCCGGCAGCGCGAGCGGAACGATAGGCTGTTCCCCCCGTCGGCAGGGAGAGTGCAGCGGGGAGCCCGGGGCGGGGCTGATTGAGCGCGTGCGAACGTTCTTGGGACTGGCAGCTGGCGAATGGGCGGCCTTGCGCGAACGTTCGCGTCTTGATGAGCCGCAGCTGACGGACTTCCTCTGTTGCAACCTCGGTTGCGTTTGTCTCGAGGGCGGGCCGGACGCTTGGCAGGTCACGCTGGCGCCCGACAAGGTGCCCCCCAAGGTGGCGTTCGAACTGCTCTACTGGCTCGGCGACCGGGCGGAGGCGCGCTACACCCTTAACGTCTATTTCGGCGACCGGTTCCTCGAGAGAGCATTCTCGAACGGCTGGGCCGTCCTCGACTTCCTGGGTCCATGGTTTTCCGAGGACGCAAACAGCGGACCGCGACGCGTCTTCAGCAAGCGCTTGCCAAACCCGGCGCTCGAGGCCGACCCGGCCTTCGATCTCGCCGCGCGCATGGCCATGGCCTTCGCCGCCAACGGCGCGCTCACCGAACTCACGGCACGGCTCGACGCGATCTTCGACGGCCGCTTCATCGTGCTCGATCGCCTCGGCAAGTCCGACTTCAGGATCGCAGTCGTCGGCCCGGGCTATAACGTCTTCGAGGATGAAGTGACACCGCTCGGCAAGCCATTGATTGCACTGCGCGATACCACCTACTGGCGGACGGTGGCCGAGGACTACCTTGACGTCGCGCGGCGCGGCGCCCCGAGCCTCTATCAGGTCGACGCCGTCACCGAGACGGCCCGGGGGCGCGCGTTCCTCTCCTACCAGCGGCTGATCGTGCCCTTATCCGCCACGCGCCTCCTTGGCGTCACGCGCCCCAACGTGGGCGCGATCCGGCTTGGCCGCTAGCCGCTCGGCGATCGCGGTCAGGATGTCGCTGCGGCTCATCCAGCAAAGCGTGTAGTCGACGTCGCCGTGGGTGCTGCCCCGGGCATGGATGCCGGGCTCGAAGTTGCGCTGGCCGGACCGCAGGTGCAGCCGGGCGTCGATGTTCTTCTGCGACATCAGCGTGATGGTGCCGTCGATGCCCCACAGCGCCAGGGCCACGGCGCGGCCGAGCGGCGGCAACCTACCAGCGATGCCGCGGCCGCGGGCGCGCGGGTGGTACCAGACGGCACCGGTAAAGCCATGGACCCCGGTGAAGAAGCTTGCTGTTGGCGCCATGGCCATCCAGCGCTCACCGCGCTGGGCCGGCGGAATGCGATCGCCGTAAAGCAGGCGCAGCGACTCGATTTCCGCCTTGAAGCTCGTGCCGGTGAAATCGTAGCGGCGCACCGCCTGCGTCGCGATCACCGTGCCGTCCGCGTCGCGGCCCAAAAGCGCAAACGCATGCTGGTCGAGGTCGGGGCAATACTCGGTGCGGAAGGCCGGAAAAAGCGGCAGCCAGCTGTCGCGGTTCGCTTCATTGACAGCCAGGAGCGCGCTCGCCGGCGCGAGCTCGACCCGCACGCCGCGCCGGAAGAGGTCGGCGTCGAGATCGAGGAAGTAGGGCACGAGCAGTTCGCGCGGCCCGTGCCGGATGTCGATCGAAGATATGAACTCTGGGTTCTCGAGGTGCTCTGGGGACGCGGACGCGCTTTGTGTCTCGGCTTCGGTCATGGCAGACCTCCCGTTGGCGTTGGCGACACCGAGGAGGATGCTGACGAGTGGTTGATTCGAGGGAAATGAGGCGCCAGTTTCCACTGCAAATTGCAGCATGGCGCGTCTTCTATATGTGCATGCCGCAGGTCGCTACCGGCGACGCCTGCCGCGGCTGCGCAGGATGCGTGCCAGATCGACGACGTTGCTCAGATCGGCCTTCTCCGTCTCGTCGAGCTCGAGACCGGCAAAAAAGTAGCGCGGTCCCACTTCGAGAGCGGCGCAGGCGCGCAGGAGAAAATCCGCCCCGGCGCGGCGACGGCCCTGCATAATGCCGGCGAGCTCCACGCGGCTCACCTGGATCTGCGCCGCCAGCTCCTCAAGCGTGAGGCCAAGCTCCGCGCAGCGTTCCGACAACCGCCGGCCGATGTGCTTATCGATGGCTGACATGCCCACCCACCAAAACGCATGTACACACCAAACCGGGCGGCAGGGCAGTGCGGTCCCGCTCGCGCGGAACCAACAATCAGCAAGCGCATTCCGGCAGTTGTAACTTGTTGACCAAGTGGCGTTTTATCTTGGAACGGAATTTTGACCATGACCAGAGGTCGTGTGAGGAAAATCTTGACGCACGGGGCACGATGGAGGGTCGCATGAGCGGACAGAGGTCGAGGGAACGGGCAGTTTCCGCGTGGCTGCACACGCGCGCGTTCTTGCTCTGGGGGCTCCTCGTCGGGCAGGCGGTCCTGACCGCCTCATATGCAACCGGCATCGGCGCGGCGGCCTGGCTGCACGGGCCCCATGCGCCCTGGGTCATTCTCGCCGTGTTCGCGGGCTCGGGCATCGCCGGCGTCATCGGCGAGACGGTTTGGCGACGGTCGTGGTCGGGCTGCGCGAACGGACTGTTCCGGCAGGATTGAGTCTGCCCGTCTTCGGCTGCCGCATGGTTTGACGGTCGAGTCTGCGCCCGTCGCCGGCGGCGCCCGCGCGGCCCAAGTGTTGCGCCAGAGACTCACACGTCTGAGATCGCGGCTTGGTACGCGCTTGGGCGTTGGCAGAATCGGTGAAATGCGCTATCGAATCGCTACTCTTGCGGGAGTTGCGCCCGGGACGGTTCGACCGCCCGGGCGTTTTCATTTCGGTGATCCGCTCCGGCGACCCAGAAGCGGAGCCGCCATCCGCCACAACCCGAGCCAGCATCATGCCCTGTCAGTGCGCCGAACGGCGCGCAGCGCTCATCGCCGCCGCCATCGCCATTGCCGAAGGCCGCGGCGGCGACGCCAAGGCCGAGCTCGAACGCGCCACGCGCTCGGTGGCGGAAGACCTCGAGGCCGCGCGGGCCTACGCCATCGCCCGGGCGCGCGCGCTCGCCCGCCGCGCCGCCAGGGGGACGTGATGGCGGACGACGGCGAACGGAGATCGTCTCCGAGACGCTCCTTCGACGGCCGCAGCCGGTATCGCGTCGCCATCAGCCGCGAGCGTGCCGTCGCCATGTCTGCGACGACCGCGAAGGGCTACCGCGGCGCTTTCGGCGTGTCAGGTGGTCCTGGGCAGGGGCCAGGATCGTTCGGCTTTGATCTCCGGCCCGACAAAATCGTCTATGCCGACGTGACGATGGCGCAGGCGCGCCGGCTGCACCGAGATCGCCTGCTGGCGTATGGTGCGGGCGGCATGACGTTCGCGTCTGACCGTCATCCGCGCAAGGCGGCGTATGCTTATGATGCGCCCGGCATCGTCGTCGATCTCACCGACATGGAGCGGCTCGCCAAGGGCTTCATCGGCATCTATACGCGGCTCACCAAGGGCCGGCTCGTGATCTCGCGAGCCATCAACCACGGTCTCATGACGCTGCGCACGGGGCTCAGGCGCGACGTGTCGCAATGGACCGGCCTCAAGGCGCAGCGGAAGATTCACCAGAGCTTCAAGATTTTGCCGGCCAAGCCGGAGTTTCTGGTCGGTGTGCTCAGTGTCCAGAGCGGTCACACCACGATTACACGCGAGTATTACGGTGCGTCCTGGAGCCGCCGTAACCCTGGCGCGACCCATGCGGCCTGGAACAAGCCTCAGTTGGCCGTGCGGACCTTCATGTTGCCCGGACGCAAGCCCGTCTTTCGACGGGTCAAGCCAACCGACAAATCACGCAAGAAAGTCATGCCGATCTGGGGACCGAACCTCGCCCGGGAGGTCGAGCGGCATCAGGCCGAGGTCCAGGCCAAGGTGTCGGCAGCCGGCGCCGTCGTCGCCCGCGAGGCGGCGCGCCTGATGGCGGTCGAGATCGCCAGGGCCCGCTGACCCAAGAGTTCGCGCCCGCCCATTTCTGCGGGTCCCTCTCCGCCGGCGCGGCCGCCGCGGCCGACGCTGCGCGCCGAATTTGAGTAGAGTCGGCTGTGGAAAATGCGTTGCAAGTCAAGGTGTTGAAAACTTCAAAAAGACGAGTCGTTGTGCAGGCATATGAGTGACGCGCGCAAGACCTTCGTCAGCCGGCGGAAGGTCGCCGAGGCCCTCGGCATCAGCCGCCAGCGGCTCGAGAAGCTGATCCGCGAGGGCCGCATCGACGAGACGCCCGCCGGCATCGATCTCGAGAAGGCCAAGGCCCAGTATCAGGCGAGCCTCGATGCCGGCCGACGGGCCGCCTACGATGCCGGCCGCACCGGCGAGCTCGCCGCCGGCTCCGGCCAGGGCCCGGTCGTGAGCTTCGCCGAGGCCCGCACCCGCAAGGAGCTCGCGCATGCCGACCGCGCCGAGCTCGACTACAAGATCAGGGCCGGCCTCTACATCCTGCGCGATGAGGTGCGCGCCCGCGAGTTCGAGATCGCGCGCAAGCTGCGCGACCGCATCCTTGGCCTGCCCGCCCGCATCGCCAACTTCGTTCCCGCAGAGGCCATGACCGTCATCGTCGATGAATGCGAGGCGCTGATCCGGGAACTGCAAGAGGACGCGGCCCAGATCGCCGAGACGACGCCCATCCCATGACCCCCCGGAGCGTGACGAAAATCACGGCCGCCGCCGGCGGCGGGGCGCCGAG
>CAYWBX010000156.1:0-7066 GCA_964456015.1 uncultured Hyphomicrobiaceae bacterium
GGCGTCCTCGGCGTAGGTGTGGATCGTGACGTCCTTCTCATCGAAGGGTCTGCCGTCGCGGCCCGCCCGGCTGGCGCCGACGCCGCGCTTGTCGAAGCGCAGGCTGGCAATGCCCGACGCGGCAAGCCCCTCGGCGAGCTGCCGGTAGGCATCGGTTTTGATCCCGAGGATGCTGTTGCCGTCACGATCCGTCGGACCGGAGCCCGCCACGATCAGCACGCCTGTCGTGGCGCCCTCCGGCCTGAGCCAGGTGCCGGCGATCGCTTCCACCGTGACCGCCTCGCCGGCCGGCGTCGCCGCAAGCGCCCGCCCGATCTCCGCGGCCACCCAGAGCGCGACGGCAAGCGCGGCAAAGCCAATCCCGATTGTGCGCGTCATGTGCCAAGTCTTTCCCTGTGCTATCACCGTCCCTCCCTCATCCGCCACAACCGGGACCCGAGCATGGCCGAGCCGCCGCGCAAGACACTCGACGATCTCATCGCCATCATGGCCGCGCTGCGCACGCCCGTGACCGGCTGCCCTTGGGATCTCGAGCAGAGCTTCGAGACCATTGCGCCTTACACCATCGAAGAGGCCTACGAGGTGGCCGACGCCATCGAGCGCGGCGACCTCGCCGACCTCGAGGAGGAGCTTGGCGACCTGCTCCTGCAGGTTGTCTACCACGCACGCCTCGCCGAGGAGGAGGGGGCATTCACGTTCGCCGACGTCGCTCACGGCGTGGCGAGCAAGATGATCCGCCGGCATCCGCACGTCTTCGGCGACGCCGAGGCGCGCTCCGCCGGCATGGCCAAGGACGCGTGGGAGCGCATCAAGTCGGTGGAAAAGGCCGAGAAGGCGCAACGCAAGGCCGCGCGCGCCGGTCGCCAGGGCACCGCGCAGGTCGCCGATGCGGCCAGCGCGACGCCCTCGCTTCTTGACGCCGTTCCGATCGGCCTGCCCGGGCTGACGCGGGCGGTAAAACTGCAGGACGCGGCAGCCCGCGTCGGCTTCGATTGGCCGTCGGTGGCGCCGGTCTTTACAAAAGTGCGCGAGGAACTCGCCGAGCTCGAGGCCGCAGCGCGGCGCCTCGACCCGAGGGGACCCGAGGCGGGGCGGGCCACCGCCATCGATAAGGACGCGGTCACCGAGGAACTCGGGGACCTCCTCTTCGTGATCGCCAACATCGCCCGCCACCTCGCCATTGACCCGGAGACGGCGCTGCGCCGGGCCAATGCGAAATTTGTCCGCCGCTTTCGCCACATCGAGACCGCGCTCGCCGCGCGCGGCAGCTCGCCGGCCAAATCAAATCTCGCCGAGATGGACGCGCTCTGGAACGAGGCGAAGGCAGGCGAGCGCGCCGCGCGATCCGGCGGGCTCGACAAGTCCGAGGACCCCGCATGAGAGCATGGCACGCGGTCCGGCGGCGCTGCTACCGCTCGCCCTCGAGGGCAAGGCCTGCCTGCTTCAGCCGCGCGACAAGCCGCCCCCGGCGCACCGGATCGACGCGCAGCCGATAGCGCACCGCCCCGTCGGTCCCGGGCGTGCGCTCGAGCACTTCGGCGTTGGCGTAAAGCCAACTGGCAAGGGCGCCATCGGCCGGCGGCACGCGCACCGCAACGATGTGGTCGCTTGCCGAAAAAAACCGGTCGAGACCGTCGAGGAGAGCCGGGATGCCCTCGCCCGTCACCGCCGACACCAGGACCGGCGGCCGCTCGTTGCGGTGCGCCGCATTCTCGATCTCGATGCGTTTGTCGCTGGTGAGCTTGTCGATCTTGTTCCAGACGTCGATCAGACGGGCGTCGGGGCCGCTTGTTGGGATGCCGAGCTCTCTGAGCACCCGCTCCACGTCGGCGCGCTGGGCGGCGTGCTCGGGGTGGCTCACGTCCTGAACATGCAGGATCACATCGGCGGCAATCACTTCCTCGAGCGTTGCGCGGAAGGCCGCCACCAGCATGGTCGGCAGCTCCGAGATGAAGCCCACGGTATCCGACAGGATGACCCGCCGGCCGCTCGGCAGGCGGATCTCGCGCATCGTCGGATCGAGCGTCGCGAACAGCTGATCCTTGGCGACGACGCCGGCGCCGGTGATGGCGTTGAAGAGGGTGGACTTGCCTGCGTTGGTGTAACCGACGAGCGCCGCCACCGGATAAGGCACCCGCCGACGTCCCGCCCGGTGCAGCTCCCGCGTGCGCACGACGTCGGCCAGTTCCTCGCTGATCTTCTCAATGCGCGCCTCGAGCATCCGCCGGTCGAGCTCGAGCTGGGTCTCGCCGGGTCCGCCGAGGAATCCGGCGCCGCCGCGCTGACGCTCGAGATGCGTCCAGCTCCTGACCAGCCGGCCCTTCTGGTAGTTGAGATGGGCGAGCTCGACTTGCAGCCGACCTTCGCGGGTGCGCGCGCGCCGCCCGAAGATCTCGAGGATCAGTCCCGTGCGGTCGAGGACTTTCGCCGCCCACGCCTTCTCCAGATTGCGCTGCTGCACGGGCGAAACCAGGTGGTCGACAATGACGAGCTCGATGGCGAGCTCCTTCACCAGCTGGCCGATCTCCTCGACCTTGCCCGAGCCGAGCAGGGTGGCCGGCCTGGGCGAGGCCACCGGCACGATCATGGCTTTGACCACGTCGAGGTCGATCGCCTCCGCAAGCCCGATCGCCTCGGCGAGCTTGTCCTCGGGACTGTGCACGGCCGCTGGCGGACCGTGCCCGGCCGGACGCCCTTCCCCCGCTTGCGGCCGGCGCTGCCGAGCCATCACGGGCACGACGACAAGCGCGCGTGTCGCCGCCCGCCGGCGCTCGACCGGCCGTCGACGGCGCCTGCGGAAAGGTTCAGGAGTGTTGTCGCGGTCGGCGATGGGTTGCTGCTACCCTTGTGACTTCTCTTCCGAATCGCTGTCCATCAGGTGGACCGGGGCGCCGGGCATGATTGTCGAGATGGCATGCTTATAGACAAGTTGCGAGTGCCCGTCCCGCTTGAGCAGCACGCAGAAATTGTCGAACCAGGTGACGATGCCCTGCAGCTTGACGCCATTGATCAGGAAAATCGTGAGCGGCGTCTTCTGTTTGCGTACGTAATTCAGAAACGTATCTTGTAGACTCGGTGCCTTTTCTGCGGCCATGACGGCTTTTCCATTCTTGTTATCGCGGCCCTGGAAACAGTCGCATCGGTGCTCCGATCGACGGCGTGAACGCCATGCTCATTATGCACACCGACGGGAAAACGAAAAGTAACGGACGGACGAATGACAAGCGGGCGGCCGTCGGACGCCGGGACGCTCCGGGACCGGCCCGCCCCTCAGGCCGCCGCGATCTCGGCCACCTCATGAAAGCGCCGCCGCAGCCGCAGCGTCAGAAGTCCCGGCTCGCCGTTGCCGATGGTGACCCCGTCAATCGCCACGACCGGCATGACGAGGTTCGTCGCCGACGTGATGAACGCCTCGCGCGCGCGCTTTGCCTCCTCAAGCGAAAATGCCCGTTCGACCAGCTCGATTCCCTCCCGCTTGAGCAAGTCGATGAGCGTCGTGCGCGTGACGCCGCGCAATATCGCGTTGTCGATGTGGCGCGTGATGAGCCGTCCCTGCCCGTCGAGGATCCAGGCGTTGGCGGAGGCTCCTTCCGTCACCATTCCGGCCTCGTCGACGAACCAGGCATCCTGGGCGCCCGCCGCCTTCGCCGCCTCCTTGGCGAGCGAGGCAGGCAGCAGCATCACCGTCTTGATATCGCAGCGCTCCCAGCGGTTGTCCTGCACCGACTTGACGGCAATGCCCTTGGCGGCCGCCTCCTCGGCCTTGGCGGCGTTGGCCGAGCGCGCGATGCACACGACCGTGGGCGGCGTCCCCTCGGGCGGGAAGAAGAAGTCGCGGGGGTTACTCCCCCGGGAGACCTGCACATAAAGCGAGCCGTTGACGAGCCGGTTGCGCCGGATGGTCTCGCGCAGCACCCGGAACCACGCCCCGCGTGACATGGGCGCCGGCATCCTGAGCTCGCCGAGCGAGCGTTCGAGCCTGTCCATATGACGCGTCTCGTCGACGAGGCGGCCCCCCTTGACCTCGATCACTTCGTAGACGGCATCGCCGAACTGAAAGCCGCGGTCCTCCGCGTGCACGCCCGCCTGGGCATAGGGAACGAACTGTCCATTGACGTAGACGAAGCGGGACATGCGAAGTGGCTCCTCGGCCTGGCTGGAACATTGGCGATGACATGTCGCGCCGCTTGCGAACGGGCAACCGGCGTGTCGCAAGATGCCGGCGTCAGCCGGCCTTCACCTCGCCCGATCGCTGCTCCGCGCCCACGCCCAGCGCCCTGAGCTTGCGGTGCAGCGCCGAACGCTCCATGCCGACGAACTCCGCCGTGCGCGAAATGTTGCCGCCGAAGCGGTTGATCTGCGCCAGGAGATACTCGCGCTCGAAGATCTCGCGCGCCTCGCGCAACGGCATCGACATCAGATGCTCGGCGCCTCCGTTGACCGGCAGCGGCACGTTGGAGCCGATCTCCTCCGGCAGCATGTCGGCGGTGATGACGGTGCCCGGTTCGCCGCCGGCCAGAATCATCAGCCGCTCGATATTGTTTCGGAGTTCGCGCACGTTGCCGGGCCAGTCATGCGCCTGCAGCACGGCGATGGCGTCATCGCCGATCTTCCTCGGCGCCAGCCCCGAGGCGGTCGCGATCTGGCCGACGAAATACTCGATGAGCGCCGGGATGTCGTCGCGCCGCTCGGCGAGGCTCGGCACACGCAGCGGCACCACGGCGAGCCGATGATAGAGGTCCTGCCGGAAGCGGCCCTCCTGCATCTCGCGCTCGAGGTCGCGGCTCGTCGAGGAGACGATGCGGACGTCGACCGCCACCTTCGGACCGCCGCCGAGGCGCTGGAACTTCTGCTCGACGAGGACGCGCAGCACCTTGCCTTGCGTCTCGAGCGGCATGTCGGCGACCTCATCGATGTAGAGCGTGCCGCCATGCGCCTCCTCGAGCGCCCCCACCTTCCTGGGCCCGGCGCGATCCTCGGTGCCGAAGAGTTCCTCCTCGACCCGGCTTGGGTCCATGGCCGCGGCGTTGAGCACGACGAAGGGCCCGTCCTTCCGCGCCGAGCGGGCGTGGATGACGCGCGCGGTCAGCTCCTTGCCGGACCCTGAGGCGCCGCGGATCATGATCCGGCTGTTGGTCGCCGCCACCCGCTCGATCTGATTGCGCAGCTGGTTGATCGCCGCCGACTTTCCGATCATCTCTGTGCTTTGCGTGGAGCGCTCGCGAAGCTCCTTGACCTCCCGGCGCAGCTGCGAGGCCTCGAGCGCCCGGAGCGTGACCAGCACGAGCCGGTCCGCCTTGAACGGCTTCTCGATATAGTCGTAGGCCCCGCGCTTGATGGCGGTGACCGCCGTCTCGATGTTGCCGTGACCCGAGATGATGACCACGGGCAGATCCGGGTGCTGACGCTTGATCTGGGAGAGCACCTCAAGCCCGTCGAGACGGCTTCCCTGCAGCCAGATGTCGAGGATGACGAGGTGCGGCCGGCGCTCCTCGATCGCCTTCAGCGCCTCGTCGGCGTCGCGCGCGGTACGCGGCGTATGTCCCTCGTCCTCGAGGATCCCCGAGATCAGCTCTCGGATGTCGGCCTCGTCATCGACGATGAGGATATCGGATGGCATTGCTTGGCTCCCGGTCGACTGATCCTGGCTCAGGCTGCGCCCTGCCGCGCGGGCACAGACCCGCTGGCAGCGGCTGATTGATCGGGCGCTCCGCGCCCGGCTCCGGCACTCTTCTGGCGACTGGGCAGCGTGATGCGCACCAGCGCGCCGCGCCGTCCGTCGGCAGCGGGCGGAGCGTCATCGAGGACCAGGCTGCCGCCGTGCTGTTCGACGATCTTCTGCACGATCGCCAGCCCGAGGCCCGTTCCCTTGCTCCCCTTGGTCGTGACGTAGGGCTCGAGCAGACGGCTGCGGTTCTGCCGCGGCAGGCCGGTGCCGTTGTCGATGATCTCGATGTTGATCACGTCGCCGTCCTCCCGCACGCGCGCCTCGATTCGCCCGTGCCAGTCGGCAGGACGCTCCGCCTGGGCGGCAACAGTCTCAACGGATTCTGTCGCGTTCTTGACGAGATTGGTCAGCGCCTGCGTGAGCAGGCGGCCGTCGCAGGATACGAGCAGCGGCTCAGCCGGCAGGTCGAGAACGTAGGTGATCGCCGGATGGGTCTCGCGGAACTGAATCATCGGCTCCTGCACCGCCTCGCGAATGTCGGTCGGCGCCATTTGCGGTTTCGGCACACGAGCGAAGGACGCGAACTCGTCGACCATGTTCTTGATGTCGCCGACCTGTCGGACGATCGTATCGGTCAGCTTCTCGAACGTCTCGCGGTCGCTTCCGATGCTGGCGCCCCACTTGCGGCGGATGCGTTCGGCCGAAAGTTGTATCGGCGTCAGTGGATTCTTGATCTCGTGCGCGATCCGCCGCGCGACATCGCCCCAGGCGGACGTACGCTGCGCCGTGACGAGTTCGGTGATGTCGTCGAAGGTGACGACGCTGCCTTTCGCTTCCCCCGTCGTCTGCTCGCGCGTGATGCGCACGTCGAACGTGCGCTCGTTCTCGCCGACCATGAGCGAGACCTGCGCCTGCGCGCGGCCGCGACTGCCGGTTTCGTGCTCGCGCTCGGCAATAGCGGCAAACTCGGGCACGATGTCCGCAAGCGGCTTGCCGATCATGGCGCCGGCGGGTCTGGCAAGGAGGCGCTCGGCCGACGGGTTGGCGAGGCGCACACGGCCATCCGCATCGAGGCCGATGACGCCGGCCGAGACGCCTGAGAGCACCGCCTCCATGAAGCGGCGGCGCTCGTCGAGCTGGGCATTGGCGTTGACGAGGTCCGAGCGCTGGCGGTGAAGCTCCCGCGTCATCATGTTGAAATCCTTCGAGAGCCGCCTGAGATCGCCCTCGCCGCGCCGCAACGGCAGGACCACCGTGAGATCGCCGCGAGCGACGCGCTGCGCGGCATCGATGAGGCGGCGGATCGGCGCGACCAGATGGCCGGCGAACCATAGTCCGCACCAGATCGCGGCCAGCGTGCCGGTAAGCGAGATCATGAAATACATGACGCCATGCACG
>CAYWBX010000157.1:0-7061 GCA_964456015.1 uncultured Hyphomicrobiaceae bacterium
ACCTCCGTCGGACGCAGGCAGAATATTCATGTGCACGAGGCCTGCGCTGTCGGGCACAATCACATCGCGCCAGGAGCGTCCGTGATCGGACGACACCTTGACGACGCTGAAGTCCCGATCGCCGATCCACTTCACACCCGGCGGCGTGATGCACATGAAGCACGGCAGCAGCCAGTCGCCATTTGCCAGAACCACGGGCGGCTGGCGAACGAAGGTGCCCGGGGTGGCGATCATTATCTCGGAGGAGCCAAACGTGCGTCCGCCGTCGCTTGAGACGCGGCGCTTGACGACGGCGGTGTTCTGATTGCCCGCGACCTGCGCGGTGTGCAGCAGCCAAAGGTCGCCGTCAGGCGTCGGGAAGAGAATCGGGTTCTGTTCGGAACGGTCGGGATCGTCCGAGAGGCGCTGGGGCGCACTCCACGCTTCGGCGCCGGCAGGAAGGCGCGACATATAGATGGAGATATCGCTCCGGCCCTCCTGGCTTCCGCCAAACCAGACGCAGGCGAGGTCGCCGCCCGGAAGCAACGTCAAATTTGCCGCGTGGGCCTGGACGCAGGGCGAGGGCAGCAGCGCCTCGCCGATGCCGTCGGCGCGCCGGCGCACGATGCCGTCTGTTCGCTGGTCTTCGACTGACGCGCTTCCCACGACCTGCTCCTATCCCGGGACACATGCGGACTCCCGATAACACGACCGGGAGATGCGTGCGACGCCGTCATGCGCACGGCGGCGCATCGCGCGTTTCCGCACGCTCGTGCAGAGCCTATCCAGGTTCGCAATCTGCGGCGTCTAGACATGGGAGAGCCGCAGGCTCGGCCCACGGTCCCGACGGTGGTGCCGCGGCGGGTGCCGTCGGTCAAATGCGCCACCGCTCGGATCGAAGCGTGTTCGGGCGTCCGGGCGGACGTCCAGACCCTGGCTCTGACAGGAAGACGTCGCGGCCGTGATCGGCCTGCGGGCGATTGCGCTCCGACCATGTGCCGCCCATGCCAGTCGCCGGGATGGCCGGCGTCGCGAAGCCGGCCCGGGCCAGTGAAGGCAGTCCCGACGATGCCATCGGCCGGCCGACCCGCAAGCGGACCCCGCTCCCTGGGTGTGGGTGCGGGCGCTTTTGCCAAAGACACAGCCGGCACGCGGCTGCCGGGATCGGATGCGCCGTCCGGGGGCCCAGCCGGAATTCATTTGTCGAGCCAGGCGTTCTCCATGCGCCAGGAGTTGTAAAGCGAGTTGTTGTGGCTCGTGACGCCCTTGACATGAGGATGCCAGCAGGTCGCTGCACGGTTGTGCAGAATGATGGGGCGCGCGACGTCCTCGGCGATCTTGCGCTCCGCCTGCCAGAGAAGCTGCTTGCGCTTTTCCGGGTCCGTCTCGCGCGACTGGGCGAAAATCAGCCGGTCGACCTCCTCGTTGCAGTAGCCGGTGTAGTTCCGGTCGGACTTGCAGGTGTAGTTCTCAACCAGATTGACATCCGGGTCGTCGACGCCGACGCCCGTCGTGTTGAGGCCGACGGAGTAGTCCTTGCGCTGCACCTTGGCGTGCCAGATGGTCGAGTCCACGACCTCGAGTTCACCCTCGATGTGAATCTTCTTCATCTGATCGATGAAGATCACGGCCGGGTCGCGATAGAGCGGGATGTTGCGGGTCGCCACCTTGACCTTGAGCGGGTTCGTCGACGAATAGCCGAGCTTCTCCATGATGGCGCGCGCCTCGGCGATGTTCTTTTGGACATCGGGATTGTAGCCGGGGATGGTCGCCAGCATCTCGGGCGGCATCGCCCACTTGCCTTCGGGGCCCGGCAGCATGACAACGCCGATCGACGACTTGCCTTCCGCGAGAATGGTGTTGAAGGCGTTGCGGTCGAGGGCGAGCGCCATGGCCTTCCTGATCTCGGGCTTGTCGAAGGGCGGGGCGCCGGAATTGACGATCATGTTGATCGTGTTGTTCGAGGGCACGAACTGGCAAATGGCGCTCGGCGCCTTGGCGGAGATGTCCTTGAGACCGGCGACGGTGACATCCGACACGAAGGTGAGATCGAGGTCGCCGGCAATGAACGCTAGGATGCGCGTCGAGCGATTGTCGATGACCCGGTATTCGATGCCGTCGAGACGCGGAAGGCCCTTCTTCCAGTAGTCCGGGTTCTTCGCAAGCCGCACGCTCTCGTTGCGCTTGAACTCGACAAACTTGAATGGCCCCGTGCCGATAGGCTTTGTGCGCATGTCGCGTTGCGGCACGTGGCATGGATAGATCGGCGAGTAGCCGGATGCGAGCAGGGCCAGGAACGAGGGCTGCGGCGCGTGCAGATGGAACGTGACCTCGTGGTCGCCGACGACGGCGATCTCCTTGACGTTGTGGTACCAGACGCGACGAGGGTTCTTGCGAAAGTCTTCGCTCTTGGCGAGGCCCGCCACCATGTCGAACGTGCATTTGACGTCCTTCGCGGTGAAGGGCTGTCCGTCATGCCATTTGACGCCCGCTTCGAGCGTGAATGTGAGCCGCGTCTTGCTGTCGTCCCATTTCCAGCTTTTCGCCAGATCGGGAACGATCGTATCGAGGCCCGACTCAAGCTTCGTCTGATCGAACAAAACCAGGTTGTTGAACACCGGCATGAACGGGAAGACGGTGGAGATCGTCGCCTCTTCATGAATCGAGGCCGACGGCGGGTTGTCCCAGATATAGGTGCGCAGGATCCCGCCGGACTTCTGCGCCGCGGCGGGTGCGGCCAAGCCGGTCGTGAGCACGAATGCGGCGAGGATGCCTCGTGCAAGCGGTCTCTTTACGTGCATCGTCTGGCTCTCCTTTTCGCTCCCCTTTGCAGCCCGCGCGCAATGGCAGGGCTTGCGGTATCGACGTTAGCATCGGGGCCGGATGCGGCAAGACGCAGGCCCCCGCGCCGGCGACGACCAGCCATGCGGATCAGCGGTCGCCGCCTTGCATGTAGCGCCGCCACATCTTCTCGCCGATCAGGCAATCGTAAGGTTCGGGCTTTGTCCGTTCGTCGGCGCGGATGAGGCGAGCTGGCTTCTTGGGTGCAAGCCCGGCGATTTCGAGGATGAGCTTCTGGCGAATGGTGCTGGCGAACTGCGAGCGCTCCCGGATCGGAATCGAGAACGAGCCGGGCCCGCCGATGACGCAGGCCGCGTAGTAGGCATCGAGATCCGGAAGGTCGAAGAGACTGTTCGGCCCCCCGTAGCGGATCTGGATCGGAAGTCCATTGATGACGATTCCCTGCGCAACCGTCATGTCGCGGACGCTCTCCACCGGCGGACCGGAGTTGTTGGGTCCGTCGCCCGAGACATCGATCACGCGCCGGGCACCGCGAAAGCGGCTCCGGCCGAACTCGCCAAGCGCGTACTGCAACGCGCCCGAGATCGACGTGAAGCGGGCACGCGTGATCGCTTGCGCCGCGAGGTCGTCGGCCAAGGCTCGCGCCGCCTCCGGTCCGTCGATCAAACGCCAAGGAACGATGGTGTTTTGAGTAATGACGCCGGCCCACTCGACATAGGTCACGGCGATGCGACCCGTGGGTCCCGACCTGATCGCCGCCCACACCTCCGGATCGCGGAATGCGGCCACGTAGCCGTCGCGCTGCAGGCGCTGCTCCTCAAGGTCCATGGAGAGGGAGACATCGACGGCAAGAACGAGTTCGAGATCGACGACGGTCTCGGCCCGCGCCGCGCCTCGAGGAAGCCCCGAAAGCATGACCCAGACGGCAACGACCCAGGCGATCAGCGAGCGGACACACATAGACAAATTGTCACACAAGTCCATCGCCGACACAAACCGTCCGGCCGCGGCGGCGGTACACAACCCTGTGAGCGGAGCGCACATGCGACGCGACGGCGTCACACATGTCGAATCGGCTGCGGACCGGTGTAGAGAATGCGACACAGGGCAATCAAAGTCGAACGGCCGTCACGGCCCTTGAGGATTGCAGTCATGACCAACGCACAGGAGAAGGGCGCAACCCATAGCGCTTCAGCGCCCCACGCCGCCGTCGAAGCCGCCGTGCGCACGCTCGAACTCGAGGCGGGGGGCCTCGCGCAACTGCGCGAATTGCTCGACGGACCGCTCGGGCCGCCCTTTGCCAGGTCGGTCGACCTGCTTCGGGCCGCGCGAGGCCGCGTGATCGTCACCGGTATCGGCAAGTCGGGACATGTCGGGCAGAAAATCGCCGCGACGTTCGCCTCGACGGGCACCCCGTCGTTCTTCGTGCATCCCTCCGAGGCTTCGCACGGCGATCTCGGGATGATCGTGCGCGACGATGTCGTCCTCGCCATCTCCTGGTCGGGCGAGACGGTGGAACTGAAGAACATCATCACCTACTCGCGACGCTTTTCGGTGCCGCTGATCGCCATGTGTTCGCGCGCAGACTCCGCACTTGGCAAGGCCGCCGATGTCGTGCTTGAGCTGCCCAAGGCAAAGGAGGCATGCCCGCATGGCCTCGCGCCGACCACCTCCACCACCATGCAGCTCGCGCTCGGCGACTGTCTCGCCATCGCGCTGCTCGAAGCCAAAGGTTTCACCGCGCACGATTTCAAGGTATTTCACCCCGGCGGGTCGCTCGGCGCGCAGCTCAAGTTCGTCGCGGACATCATGCACAGGGGCGACGCGCTGCCGCTCGTTCAGCTCTCGACGCCGATGAGCGAGGTCATCCTCACGATGACGACCAAGAGCTTCGGCTGCGCCGGGGTGCTCGATGCCGACGGCAATCTCGCCGGCATGATCACGGACGGCGACCTCAGGCGGCATATGGGCGCGCACCTCGTCACCGCGCGTGCCCAGGACATCATGACGCGGAATCCGAACACGCTGACGCCGGGAATGCTGGCCTCGGCGGCCCTCGAGGCCATCAATGCGCGCAAGCGCACGCAGATGTTCGTCGTCGACAAGGGCAAACCGGTCGGCATCGTGCACGTGCATGATCTACTCCGCGCCGGCGTCGCCTGAGCCGTTTCCGCAGCGTCCGGCGGCGTGCCTATGAGCGCGCTTTCAGCGATCCGGATGGCATCATCGCGAGAACGGCTGCCAGCAACAGATAGAGGGTGGCCGCATTGAGAAGATGCCAGAGGGCGTGCGTGCCGCGGGCGCGCCCCATGAACGACGTCATCACGCACAGTTCGAGGTCGGCCCAACGGAGGGTCATCGAGATCAGGAAGAGGCCGGTTGCCGCGAGGAGGCGGCGCGCGGCAGGATGCCCGCGCCCGACGCTCACACCGACGATGAAGAGAGCGAAGAGCGCCGGGACATAACCGATCGTGCCATTGAGACAGGCCGCGCGCGCGCCGCTTGCGCCCGAGAGGGCGGTCGCAGGGCAAAGGAGCTGCGTGGCGGCGAGCGTGGCCATCAGGAAGGCGGCGGTGAGCGCCAGGGTCCAGGCCCGGCCGATCTTTAGAAACAGGCGCAGCGCGACGGCGAGATAGACGACCATGAACAGCAGGATCGGCAGGACGTCGGCCATCCGCGCCCAGCGGGTGGCCAAGGTGTGGAAGAGAAAGCTGCCGACGCCGATCAGGAGTGTAAGAAGCGCGAGCGACTCCACAACGGCCCGCTCGCGGCGGGCGTCGTGTCTGACGTTGCGCCGGACGCGCAGCAGGATGATCACCGCAACCGCCACAAAGCCCGCGTTGCTCACCGCGTTCAGCGGCTCGGCCCAGAAGGATGAATCCGCTCCGCGCTCGCAATAGGCGCCTAAGACCTTTGCACTCCACGACATGGGCGTCAGTCTTCCTCGTGCTGGGCCGGCGGGCAACGCGCGCTGTTCTCGTCCGAGCGAGAATAGTCCGTCATTGCGGGACCATTCGGACATTCGGGATTTCTTGCGGAGCAGAGACGCCGGGCGCGAACCAAAAGAGGCATCCGTGCCGTCTCGTGGTCTCTGCGTCCGCGCATCACCGGCGACCCGCCGCGAGCATCGCATCTTCCCGAGGCTCGGATCGCCGGCATCTAACGGGCACTCGTCCGGGGTCTTCACATGCGACAGCTCAGTGCTCGCGCTGGCGGCCGTATGACCGCGACGGCAAGCGACGGCGTGGGCACTGCCGCTCGCCGCCACTCAGAACTCTTATGTATGTGAGGCTGATAACGGGCTCGATGGAAAACCTCCTTCGGACATGAATTGCCAAGCCTGAGCGTTCGGGAGATCTCCATGCAGGACCGAGGTCAGCCGCGCCATGCTATCCGAGTTTGAGGCCGAGCGCCCCGCCAGCACGGCGCGAAGTCCCCAGAGAACGAAGCGGCGAAAAGACGGGATGCGCCCGCACGATCGACCAAGGCCCGCGCTAGAGGGCTCAACGGCGCGACCGCGGCCAAAGCCGTCGGCATCTCCGCCTCGCCCCTCCATCGCCGGCAGACGCGGGAGAGGCCTCGCTCGCGCCGGTCCAAGCGGCCGCTCAACGCAAACCGGCCGAGAGCGCCCGTGACGGCCATCGTACGGCTGCCGCTCGCCTGTCCGATTGGGGCCAGCACACCCTCGCGGTCCTGTTCGCCGGGGGAGACTTCAAGACTTCCGCTTCAACCCGCCGGTCGTATCCTGAACTCTCGCGTCGCGCGCCGCCGTCGAGCCGGTGGCGCTGATCCGCAACGCGCGGAACAAGCTGCGCCGGAAACCCAAGCGCAAGTTGGCCGTCCGCCGGCCGGAGAACATCGCCGCGACGAAGGCCGGCGTCCCCGTCCTGCCCGGCACCCTTCACGCTTCGCTCGGCTCGGGGTGTCCCCTACGCCGGTTCGCCGCCTATGACCCGGCCGCTGAGCGCAGCATCGCGAATGCCTCCTGCCGAGCCATCGCCGCCGCTGCCGCCGAGCGTCCCGGCGCACCGACGTCCGAGATGCTCGCCCATCGCAATCATTCAGGGTTCACGGTGCCTCGGCGTCCCTGGGGCTCCTCGAGGCGTCTGCCGGTGGTGCGGTCTCGCGCCGTGAGTCCTGGGGCGGCAGTCTCCTCGGCTGACCAGCCGCGGCGAGGGATGCAGCGATGCCGGGGCATCCAGCAGGTCCAGCCAGCGCCCGACCTGCCCACGACCGCCGTGGACCTCAACCCACCGATGGGACAGTCCAGAGCATGTCGG
>CAYWBX010000158.1:0-7051 GCA_964456015.1 uncultured Hyphomicrobiaceae bacterium
GATCGAGAGCGCGTCATACTTGCGGCCGATCAGGCCCTTCGCGCCCCAGAGCACCAGCAGCGGACACTCGATTTTCTTGTCCATGTCGGCTTCATCGTGCGCGAGATCGACCGAGGCCGCCGCCCGGTAGTCTTCGCAGGCCGCGTGAATCGTCGCCGGATTGGCAAAGCACCGGCGGTACTCGGCATAGGCCTCCGGTTCGATGCTGCCCGGCATCACCGATCCCATGAAGAATTGCAGCGTCTCGTCGACGCTTCGGCCGATCAGCGTCTCGGGAAACGGCGCGGGCTGAATGAAAAAGAAGAAGTGAAAGTAGGCCGAGGCCATCTCCTTGTCCGCCGTCGCGTACATGTGGTGGGTCGGACAGATGTCCATAAGCACGAGCTTCGCGACGCGCCCGGGATGATCCAGCGCCAGGCGATGCGCGACGCGCGATCCGCGGTCGTGGCTCACGATCATGAACCGCCGGAATCCGAGCGTCTCCATGACTTCGACCTGGTCCAGAGCCATCGCCCGCTTCGAATAGTTGACATGGTTCTCGCCGGCCGCGGGCTTGCCACTGTCCCCATAGCCGCGCAGGTCCGGCATGACGAGCGTATAGGTCTTGGCGAGCTCCGGCGCCATCTTTCGCCAGAGAATGTGCGTCTGCGGAAATCCGTGAAGCAGAAGGAGCGGCGGCCCGTTCCCCCCGGTCACGACGTTGATCGTCGTTCCGCTGGTCCGGATCGCGCGTCGCTCGAACCCCGGAAAGAACTCCATCGGGCACCCCCATCATGGACTGCGTACCGGCAGCGGGCTCACCCCCCGAAACAGTAGCGCCGGCCGAGCGGACGGGCAATTTCCGACGTGCCTCGCCGATTGTGCACCGTCGATTGAATTCCGCCTTTCGTGCCGACCGGCGCGTTTCGATCTCTGGATACGGGATTGCCCCAAAGGCAGCGGCGGCACGGCGGCCGATGGCGCGCGATGCCGCAGGGCCAAGCGGGACCGCCTGCGCCTTGCGGGCGACCCGCCGGTTTCGTCATGCGTTTGATCGCAGAGCCGACGTGCCCTCGGCCCCTGTCGTCTCGCCTTGCCCTGGTCGTCCGCCCCATGATCGGCCGCCGGTCAGGCGCGCGCCCCGAGTGGGACCTCACGCACCCGCCGCCGCCGCCGCCATCTCCGGCTCGCCGTACATCGAGAACATCGGCTCGTCGAGCAGGATGACCTCGTCATACTGGCCGTAGCCGTTGAACCGGCCCGCGATTGCGCGCGCGTAGGCCCCGGTGTTGCCGATCTCGAGATAGTCGCCCTCGCGCACGCAGTCCGGAAGCAGGAACGGTCCCTTCATGTGGTCGATCGAGTCGCAGGTCGGCCCCCACAGCTCGAACGGTGCCAGCACGCCCGGCTCCTTCACCTCGCGACCGACGATGCGGATCGGAAAGACGAACCCGAGATGCGCGGCATCGAACAGCATGCCGTAGCTGCCGTCGTTGATGTAGAGGTCGCTTCCCTTGCGCGCATCGACGCGCACGATGAGGCTCTCGGCCTCCGCGACGAGCGCGCGGCCCGGCTCGCACATGACGCGGCAGCCCTCGCCGACCGGCAGCGCCTCGACGCCCTCGCGGATCACCGCCATGAAGTCGGAGAGCGGCGCCGGCATCTCGTTCGAGTAGCGCGAGGGAAAGCCTCCGCCGACGTCGATGCGGTTGACGACGACGCCGGCCTTGGCGATGAGCTTGCGCACCTCGCCGAGCGCCGTGGCGTAGGCCTCCGGGCTCACCGTTTGCGAGCCAACGTGAAACGTGATGCCAAGCTCTTTCGCAACCTGGCGCGTCTTGACGAGCAGCCGCGCGGCGCGCGAACCGGCGATGCCGAACTTGCGCTCGAGCGGAATGCGGCTGTTCTTGGCCGGCACGGCGATGCGCACCCACAGGATCAGGTCGCGGGCATTCCCGGTCTCCTCGACGATCTTACGGAGTTCGTCCTCGCTGTCGAGCGCGAAGGAGCGGCAGCCCATCCCGAAGGCGCGGCGGATGGCATGGCGCGACTTCACCGGATGCATGAAATGGAAGGTCGCGTCGGGGATCGTCCGCGCATCCTCGATCTCAGGCAGCGAGGCGACGTCGAAGTGCCGGATGCCCGCGCCATAGAGCGCGCCGAGCAGGAAGACGTTGCTGTTCGCCTTGTAAGCGTAGGCGACGTCACCCGGAAAATGCTTAAGAAACCAGCGCGCCGCCCGCCCGGCGGCGTGCGGGCGAAAGCCGACCACCGGCTGCTCCGGCTGCCGCGCCGCGATCAGGGCATGGGCGGATGCGAACGTATCGAGTCTTGCCATCGCATGTGACCTCCCCCCGGTACGGCCGAATGCCTTCGCCGGTTGAGCGCGTCACATAGGGCCTCGGGGGGTGCGTGTAAAGATCACGACCACCAACATTCTTGCCCGCAGCGCCTCCCCCGGCCCACCGCGATTGGACCGTCGCGCCCATTGTGACAATTCGCTATAGCTTATCCACCCGCCGTTGCGCCCGAGCGCGCCTGCGGCCCGCGCGCCGGCAACTCTGGTCACGTCGGTTGCGGCCACCTGTCTGCACGGCAAGCGGGCCGGCCCCGCAAGCCCGGGGAACCGGGCCAGATCGAGGCTCCCTCAGAGGGCCGATCGTGGCCGACCAACAAAAGAGAGAGCGAGAAAGAGCATGAGCAGCTTGCGCGAGATAATCCAGGCGAACGGCCCGCTGTGGCTTGCCGTCGGCGGATTCCTCATCGGCGCGGTTTTCGGCGCCATCGTCTTCCGCACGAACTTCTGCACCATGGGCGCCCTCTCGGACGTCGTCAATCTCGGCGACTGGCGCCGGCTGCGCGCCTGGCTGCTTGCCGCCGCCACCGCCCTCCTCGGCGCTCAGGTTCTCGATGCCGCGGGCGTCGTCGAACTCTCCAGGTCCATGTACCTCGCCCCCAACGTGAACTGGGCCGGCAACATCCTGGGCGGCCTGATGTTCGGCGTCGGCATGGTGCTCGCCGGCGGCTGCGCCTCGCGCAATCTGGCGCGCGTCGGCGGTGGCGATCTGCGCGCTCTCATCACGCTCATCGTGCTCGGCATCTTTGCCTATGCCGCCGTCGGCGGACTGTTTGCGCCAGCGCGGGCGGCACTCGAGCAGGCGACGGCGTTTGGCCTCGCAGGACCGACCCAGTCACTCGGCGACATTCTTGCAGCAAACGGGCTCCTACCGCGCCCGTTGTCCGGCCGCCTTGTCGCGACGACCGCCGTTCTCGCCGCCTTCGCCTTCTGCTTCAAGGACCGCGACTTCCGAAGCTCCGGCCCCCACGTCGCCGCCGGCCTCGGCATCGGGCTGTGCATCGCCGCCGGCTGGGCCGTGACAGGGCTTGCCATCGACGACTTCGCGGACCGCCCCACGAGCCCCGTCTCGCTCACCTTCGTGCGTCCGTCGGGCGACACCGTCGAGTGGATCGAGCGCTTCACGGCGGCGCGCCTGCCGAGCTTCGGCGTCGCCTCCGTGCTCGGCACGGTTGCAGGCGCATTCCTTGCGGCGAAGGCGCTCGGGCGCTTCCGCCTCGCCACCTTCGCCGATACCGGCGACACGGTGCGGTGCCTGATCGGCGCCGCCCTTATGGGCGTCGGGGGCGTCGCGGCGCTCGGCTGCACGGTGGGCCAGGCGATGACCGGCGTCTCGACTCTGGCGCTCGGCTCGTTCTTGACCTTTGTCTCTATCGTCGCAGGCGGCATTTATGGTTTAAGACTGCTCGAGCGATGGCTGCTGGCCGACGTGTGATGGCGGGCGCACGGGCGGCTGGCCATCGGCCCTATGGTGCCTTCGGTCGCAGCCCGTCCCGCGTGTGCGCTCATGAAGCCGATCGTCGTCTCGGACATCCTCGCCGTCGGCGAGTTCCCGACACTCGATGAGATCGTGATCCTGGCCAGGGCCGGGTTCAAGTCCATCATCAATAACCAACCGGATGGCGAGGTGGCGCGCTTTCCCGCCTCGGCGGTGGTCGCCGAGGCGGCGCGGGCGGCGGGACTGGCCCACGCCTACGCTCCGCTTTCGAGCCGGACGCCGGACGCAGCCGAGCTCGCGGCATTCGCGAACGCCCTCGAAGCCTTGCCGGCCCCGATCTACGCCTTCTGCTATTCCGGCGCGCGCTCGGCCGCCGCCGCCGCGCTGCTGCGCGCTCGCGCCTGCGAGCCCGACGCGCTCATCCGCGAGTTCGCCGAGGCCGGCATCGACATCCGCGCGCTCGAGCCTTGGCTTTGCGAGGCGAACGCACGGCACAAAGGCAGCGCGACCGGCCTCGCGCCGCCGCCCGACGCCGCTTCCCTGCGCGAACCCGGCAGGCCGACCCGGTCCGACGCCTCATCCCGCCCGCTGCCGGGCATCGTCGTCCACGCCCATCCGCGCGGCGCCGGCGGCTTCGCCATGATCGACCATGCGCATTGAGACGGCCCCGCCGCCCGTCAACAGCTTGAAGGAGCCGCGAGCCGCGTGGTAGGTGCCGCCCGAAAGGCACCGCCGCCCTCAGCAAGGAGCCCCGACGCCATGACCGCCGCCCCGAAAACCCGCATCGAGACCGACACCTTCGGCGCGATCGAGGTCGAGGCCACCCGCTACTGGGGCGCCCAGGCACAGCGCTCGCTCGGCAACTTCAAGATCGGTTGGGAGCGCCAGCCGAAGCCGATCATCCGCGCGCTCGGCATCGTCAAGCGCGCCGCCGCGGAGGCCAACATGGCGCTCGGCCGCCTCGATCCGAAGATCGGCGAGGCCATCGTCAAGGCGGCGCAGGAGGTCATCGACGGCCGCCTCGACGACCACTTCCCTCTCGTCGTCTGGCAGACCGGCTCCGGCACCCAGTCCAACATGAACGCCAACGAGGTGATCTCGAACCGGGCGATCGAGATGCTCGGCGGCGTCATGGGATCGAAAAAGCCGGTGCATCCCAATGACCACGTCAACATGAGCCAGTCGTCGAATGACACCTACCCGACGGCCATGCACATCGCCTGCGCCGAGCAGATCGTTCACGACCTCATTCCGGCCCTGCGCAAGCTGCACGCGGCTCTCGTCGAGAAGCAGAACCGCTTCAAGGACATCATCAAGATCGGCCGCACTCACACCCAGGACGCGACGCCGATCACGCTCGGCCAGGAGTTCTCCGGCTACGCGACGCAGGTCGCAAACGGCATCAAACGCATCGAGCAGACGCTGCCCTCGCTCATGGAGCTCGCCCAAGGCGGCACCGCCGTCGGCACCGGGCTCAACGCGCCCATTGGCTTTGCCGAGAAGGTGGCCGAGCGCATCGCCGCCATCACCGGGCTGCCCTTCACCTCGGCGCCGAACAAGTTCGAGGCGCTCGCCGCTCACGACGCCATGGTGATGAGCCACGGCGCCATCAACACGGTGGCCGCCTCGCTCTTCAAGATCGCCAATGACATCCGCTTCCTGGGCTCGGGTCCGCGCTCGGGGCTAGGCGAGCTCAGTCTGCCTGAGAACGAGCCCGGCTCCTCGATCATGCCGGGCAAGGTCAACCCGACGCAGTGCGAGGCGCTGACCATGGTCTGCGTCCAGATCTTCGGCAACCACAGCGCACTCACGTTCGCCGGCGCCTCCGGTCACTTCGAGCTCAACGTCTTCAACCCCGTGATGGCCTACAACTTCCTCCAGTCCGTGCGCCTCATGACCGACGCCGCGGTCTCTTTCACCGACAACTGCGTCGTCGGCATCGAGGCGCGCGAGGACAACATCAAGGCGGGCCTCGAGCGCTCGCTCATGCTCGTCACCGCGCTCGCGCCCAAGTACGGCTACGACAAGGCCGCCAAGATCGCCAAGTCTGCCCACAAGAACGGCACCACGCTGCGCGAGGAGGCGCTCAAGGAAGGTATCCCCGCCGCCGATTTCGACGCCATTGTGAGGCCCGAGAAGATGATCGGCCCGGGCTGAGGCCCGCTCTCGCCCGCTCGTGCAGGGCAGAACGGCGCCGGCCTCGCGGCCGCGCATCGCATCACAGTTCGCTGAAGTCCCGGCGCTTCACCGCCTGAGCCCCGCCTCCCGCATCAGCGGCAGGACGCGCCGTCCGAAGAACTCGAGATCGGTCTGGAAATCGTAGAAGTTGACCTGCACGCCGTCGCACCCCGCCGCTTTGAGCCTGAGGAATCCCTCGACCACCTGCTCGGGCGAACCGACGACGTGCACGTTGCCCCCGATCACCCACTGATCGCGCGTGTTGGCGCGCCACGAGGCCTGGTCGCCGCCTGCAAACACTTTGTAGAAATTGTCGGCCGCTACCGGGTCCTGGTGGTCGAGGATCGCCCGGTACTGCGCCCGCGCCTCCCGTTCCGTCTCGCGGCAGATGATGTGCGGGTTGATAAGGGTGCGCACCTGCCGCCCCTTGGCGCGCGCCGCCTCCTTGATGCGCCGATTGTGCTCCGGCAACGCCGCCACCGCTTTGTCGAGGTCGGCGCCCGCCGGGCTCGTGATGAAGATGAGGTCCGAGTGCGTCGTGGCATAGTCGAGCCCGGCGCCCGACGAGGCGGCGTTGACCAGAATGCAGCGGCCATTGACGGGCTTCGGCGAGAGGAAGGCGCCGCGCATGGTCCAGGGGCCTTCGCCGACCGTGATTTCCTCTTCCTCACGCCAGAGCCGCTTCAAGAGCGTCGTAAACTGGTGCGCGAGCTCATAGCGCCGGTCGTGCGCGATCGGCTCGAGCCCGAACATCTCGAACTCGCTTCGCTTGTAGCCGGTGACGACGTTGAGGCCCCAGCGGCCGTTGCTCATCTGATCAATGGTCGCGCCGAACTTCGCAAGATGCAGCGGGTGCCAGCCGTAAAGGATGTGCACCGTCGAGATGAGCAGGATGCGCCGTGTCACGACAGCGAGCCCCGCCGTCACCAGCAGCGGATCGTTGGCCGTCTCGCGAAAGCGCATGGCTCCCCCATAGCCGCCCTTTCCCATCCACTGCGCGAGCCCGAACACCAGATCGAAGCCGAGCGCCTCCGCCTGTTGCGTGAGCCGCGCGTTGTAGTCGAAGGTCCACGATGTGCCGCGTGGCGCGGTCGACGGGC
>CAYWBX010000159.1:0-7049 GCA_964456015.1 uncultured Hyphomicrobiaceae bacterium
CCGCGGATCATTTCGCAACGGCCCGAACAAGAAAACCGGCCGGGCCTTAGGCCCTGGCCGGCTTTCCATGAAGAGCTTCGGGCACTATTCCCTGGCCTTCGCGCCCACCAGCTCTCCCCCCAAGAAACCTGTCGGCGCCGTTCCCCTGCTCCCCTGAGCGTCTGCCGCTCTTCGCGAGAGCCCCAGCGCACGCGAATGCTTCCGCAAAAAACTGTGGAAGGCAAGCCCAGCCGCGACAGAAATCACTGGTTTGTGATAAATTTGCCACATCGACCCTCAGGCGGGCGGGCGGCCGCCACGCATGGCAAAATGATGATCGACCGGCCCCGCGCCGCCGCCGATGCGACGCCCCTGCGCCGCCAGGATCGCGCCGTAGACGTAGGTCTTCGCCCGCGCGACGGCATCGCGCAGCGGCACTCCCTCGGCGAGCAGAGCGCAGATCGCTGCTGACAGCGTGCAGCCGGTGCCATGCGTGTTGCCGGTCGCGATGCGCGGGCTCGCAAGGCGCGTGATTTCGCCGTCCGCGAGAAGGAGATCCACGGCTTCGGCCCCCGCGCCGTGGCCGCCCTTCAGCAGAACGGCGGCCGCGCCAAGCCGGCCGAGCCGCTCGAGTTGACCTCTCGCTTCCGTCTCATTGCGCGCCATTGGTTCGTCGAGCAGCTTCGCGGCCTCGGGCAGGTTCGGCGTGATCAGGCGCGCGATCGGAAAGAGGCGGTCGCGGAGCGCGGCGATGGCCGCAGGCTCGAGCAGCACGTCGCCGCTGGTCGCAACCATGACCGGATCGACGACCAGATCGAGCCGGCGCCGCCCCGCCAGCGCTGCCGCGACGCTGTCGATGATCTCGGCGTTTGCGAGCATCCCCGTCTTCGCCGCCGCGACGTCGAGATCGTCGAGCACGGAGGCGATCTGCTTCGCGACGAACTCGGGCGGCACGAGGTGGACGGCCTGCACGCCGCGCGTGTTCTGCGCCGTAAGCGCCGTCAGCACGGTGGCCCCATAGACGCCGAAGGCGGAGAACGTCTTGAGATCGGCCTGAATCCCCGCGCCGCCCGAACTGTCTGAGCCGGCGATCGAGAGGGCAATCGGAATGCGTGGCGACGGACCGGTCATGCGCTCTCGCCGGGTTACTGCCCGGCGCCCCTCTTCAGGATTTCGCTCTGCAGGTTCTTCGACGTCATCCAAGCCTCGATCTCGGCCAGAAACGGCGCATTCTCGATCAGCCACTGCCCCATCCAGTTCATCGATCCGGTGAGGAACAGGATGCCGGTCCCCACGAGCAGCACGCCCATCGCTTTTTCGACCTTGCCGAGATGCCGGCGAAAGCGCGCCATGAACCCCAGAAACGGGCGGATCGCGATCGCCGCCAGAACGAAGGGAACACCGAGACCGAGCGAGTAGGCCGTGAGCAGCTTGACGCCGGCGGCGAGGCTGCCTTCGTTGGCGGCGACCGCCAGCACCGTGGCGAGGATCGGCCCGACGCACGGCGTCCATCCGAACGCAAAGGCGAGGCCGATGAGGTAGGCGCCGAGGAAACTCACACCCTGCATCTCTGCGTGATAGCGCGCCTCGCGGTAGAGCATCGAAATCCGCAAGAGCCCCAAAAAATGAAGCCCGAACAGGATGATGACGATGCCCGCGACGATCGACAGGCCGTGTTTGTAGGTTTGGATCAGCTGTCCGAACGCCGAAGCGCCGGCGCCAAGCCCGACGAAGACGGTGGTGAAGCCGAGAACGAAGCAAATCGACGCGACGACGACCCGGCGCCAGACCGCCTCATCGAGCCCTTTCTCGTCGGTCATCTGCTCAAGCGTGGTGCCGCCCAGGTACCCGAGGTAGGGCGGCACCAGCGGCAGGACGCAGGGCGACAGGAAACTTACAAACCCCGCCAGCGCCACCCCGAAATAGATCGAAAGATCGCCGAGCATCGCCACTCCGAGCCGTCATTGCGCCGGACTGCTGGATGAAGCACGCCCGCCGTGCAAGACACAATCGCGTCAGCGCGCCCGCCTGCGACGGTCCCGCTCGCCCGTCGATGGAGCAAGCCCGACCGGCCCTGGCGCGCTACCGCCTCCCTTCGCTCACCGCTCGCGACACGGCGTGAGCCGCCGCAAGGCATCCGGCACCTCCCTCAGCGCATTCACGGTTGCATCCGCACCGAGCGCCTCGACGGGGATCGCCGAGTAGCCGTAGCTCACCGCGATCGAGCGGCAGCCGGCAGCCCGCGCCGCAGCGATGTCCGCATCGCTGTCGCCGATCATCACGACATCCGACATCCCGACCCCGAAGCTTGCCACCGCCCGCCGCAAGGGGTCCGGGTCCGGCTTCCGGGGCTTGCCGTCCTCGGCTGCAACGACCGTGCCGAAGTAATGCGCAATGCCCAGTGCTTCGAGCGAGATCCGGGTGATCGGCGCGGCCTTGTTGGTGCACAGCGCCAGCGCCACCCCTTGCGCCGAAAGCGCCCCAAGCACGTCGTGCGCGCCGGGATAAAGGCCGCGTGAGGCCGCCGAAACCGCGGCATACGTCTCCATGAACCGGCCGAGCACCGCCTGCTCGTCCGCGGCAGAAAGCGTGACCCCAGCCAGCGCGGCGGCGCGTCGCACGGCCACCGCCGCGCCACCGCCGATCATCCCCTTCACCGCCTCGATGCCGAATGGGCCGATGCCGAGCGGTGCGAACCCCGCATTGACCGCCTCCCGGATCTCCGGCGCGCTGTCGACCAGCGTCCCGTCAAGGTCAAAGATGACGGCGCGCGGCCAGCCGGCCGATGCCATGTCAGCGCTCCGCCTCGATCAGCGCCACAACTCCGGGAAGCTCGCGCCCCTCGAGCCACTCGAGGAAGGCGCCGCCGGCCGTCGAGACGTAGCTGAACTTGTCCGCGACGCCGGCGGCATTGAGCGCGGCGACCGTGTCGCCGCCGCCGGCCACCGAGACGAGCTTACCGGCTGCGGTGAGGCGCGCTGCGGCCTTGGCGAGCTCGAAGGTGCCGCGCCCGAAGGGCTCAACCTCGAAGGCGCCGAGCGGACCGTTCCAGAGCAGCGTGCGGCAGCCCTCGATGAGCTTGATGAGGTGCGCCACCGACTTCGGGCCCACATCGAGAATCATCTGATCGGGGGGGCATCTGTCGATGTCGACGACCGTCGCCTCGACGCCGGGCTTGAGCTCGCGTGCGACCACGGCATCGACCGGAAGCACGACCTCGCCGCCTCGCGCCTTGGCCGCGGCCATGATGCCGCGTGCGGTCTCATGGAGTTCGGGCTCGGCGAGCGAGCGGCCGACGGCAACGCCCTGGGCCACGAGGAAGGTGTTCGCCATGCCGCCGCCGATGATGAGCTTGTCGACCTTGGCGAGCAGGTTCTCGAGAACCGGGATCTTGGTCGAGACCTTGGCCCCGCCGACCACCGCCGCAGTCGGCCTGGCCGGGTTCTCAAGCGCGGTGCGAAGCGCGTTGATCTCCTCCATCAGCAGCGGCCCTGCGTAAGCGGGCAGAAGGCGCGCAAGCCCCGCGGTCGAGGCGTGCGCCCGATGCGCCGCCGAGAACGCGTCGTTGACGTAGAGATCGCCGAGCTTCGCCAGGGCCTTGACGAACTCGGGGTCGTTCTTCTCCTCGCCCTTGTGGAAGCGGGTATTCTCGAGCACCACGATCGTGCCGGCCTGCATGGCGGCGACGGCCGACTCGGCACGGTCGCCGACACAGTCCGCCGCAAGCGCGACCGGTAGGCCGGCAAGCTGGGCGAGCGCCTCCGCCACGGGGCGCAGCGAGTTCTCGGCGTCAGGCCCTCCTTTCGGCCGGCCGAAATGCGACAGCACAACCACCTTCGCCCCGCGCGCGGCGAGCGCCTTGAGGCCCGGCACCAGCCGTTCGAGGCGCGTCGCGTCGGCAACCCGGCCATTCTGGACCGGTACGTTAAGGTCGGCGCGAACAAGCACGCGCTTGCCGGCGACGTCGACCGCTGTGATCGGTTTGAGCTTCGAGAGGTCCATGGGGGCCGCCTGAGGAGTTCCTTCGCCCGCCCGTCTAGGGCGAGCAACCGCGGAGCGCAAGTAGACGCCGCGGTCAGCGCCGTTGCCGTCAGCGCTCGCCCGTACCGGACTCGCACGTCCCTGAACGCGATGACTGCGCCCCTTGCTCAGCGGCCGCTCACCAGCTCGAGCGGCACGCCCGGCTCCTCCTTGGCGGCGCGCAACACCACCGTCGTCTTGACGCTCGCGACGTTGGGGAAGGCGGTGAGCTCGCCGAGCACGAACTCCTGAAAGCTCGGCAGGTCGGGCGCGGCGCACTTGAGGAGGTAGTCGGCGTCGCCCGCGAGCATGTAGGCCTCACGCACCATGGGCCACTTGAGGGTCTCGTTCTCGAAGGCGCGCAGCTCCGCCTCGCCTTGCTGGCGCAGCGTGACCATGGCGAACGCCGTCACCTCAAAGCCCGTCATGCGCTGATCGAGGCGCGCATTGTAGCCGGCAATGAAGCCCGCTCGCTCGAGCGCCTGCACCCGGCGCAGGCATGGCGGCGGCGAAAGCCCGACGCGCGCGGCGAGCGCCACATTCGTGATGCGGCCGTCGGCCTGCAGCTCGCGCAGAATGCGCCAATCCGTAGCATCGAGGCGAAGCGGCATCAGAGTTAACTCATTTCCGTTGGTGGGCGGCGACTCGCGGCCGCCCGCACGCACATCATCCCTCGCACACGCCATCACATGTGCGATCGCGTTGCGAAACTCAAGCTCGGAGCGAAACAATATTGCTTGCCGCCCGAACCGAAACCGTCATGCCGGAGGCCCGGCCGCTTGTCGGCCGCAAGGCCTGGCTCATTGCCGACGACAAGGCCGGCATGCAGGTGCAGGTGCGGGGCGTGGCGGACGCGCTCGGCCTCGACTGGCAGCTCAAGACCGTGACGCCGACCGGCCTGTGGCGCTTTCTCGCACCCTATGGCCCGCCAGATCCCCGCGACCGCCCGGGCCGCGCCTCCAGTCCGCTGGTCCCGCCCTGGCCGGAAATCGCGCTTGCGACCGGACGGCTCAGTATCCCCTATATACGCGCGCTGCGGCGCATCGCCGGGCCGTCGCTCTACACCGTTGTCCTGCAGGATCCACGCACCGGGCCGGGCACGGCCGACCTCATCTGGGTCCCCGAGCACGACCGCCGGCGCGGCCCCAATGTCATCACGACCCTGACCGCCCCCCACGGCTTCTCCCCGGACCGGCTTGCCACCCTGGCCCGCACGATCCCGCCCGCCATCGCTGAGCTCCCGCGCCCGCGCGTCGCCGTCATTCTCGGCGGCAAGAACGGGGTCTACCGCTTCACCGAGGCCGACGACGACCGGCTGGTCGCCGCGATCGCCTCCATCGCCCGGCTCGGCGCCAGCTTCCTCGTCACGCCGTCGCGGCGCACGCACAAGCGCCTGCTTGCCGCCGTCGACCGGGCGACCGCCGGGGCCCCGCGCTTCCTCTGGACCGGCGAGGGAGAGAACCCTTATCCGGCGTTTCTCGCTGCCGCCGATCGTTTCGTCGTCACCGGCGACAGCGTCAACATGACCGGCGAGCCGCTCGCGACCGGCAAGCCGGTCTGGGTGTTCGAGCCCTCCGGCGGCAGCGCCAAATTCAGACGCTTTCACGAATCACTGCGGCGCTATGGCGCCACGCGACCGCTGCCCGACGTGGTTAAATCCCTCGACACGTGGACCTACGCACCGCTCGATGCGGCCGCCGTGATCGCCCGCGAGATCGAGCGGCGCTGGCTCGAGCGGCGGCGTGCACTTGCTCGCGGGGAAAGCCGGCATTGACCCTGTCCGCGAGCACGCGGCGAAGCCCCGGCGGCGGGCAGGCAGAACCGGAGAACACCCGATGGCGCTCCTCAATCTCGACAAGCTCCGCGCGACGAAACTCGAAACCGATCCCTACGAGTATGTCGTGGTGCCGGAATTCCTGTCGCCGGAGACGGTTTCGCGCATCAACGCAACCTACCCCCGGATCGAGAAGGGCGGCAGCTATCCGATCGAGAGCCTGGCCGAAAGCATGGCGATCAAGGACGTGATCGCCGAGCTCGACGGTCCCGCCTTCGAGGCCGCCATCTCCGAAAAGTTCGGCGTCGACCTCGGCGGTCGCCCGAAGATGTATTCCCTGCGCGGCTACACGCGCGCCAAGGACGGCCAGATCCACACCGATTCCAAGGACAAGATCATCACCGTCCTGCTCTATCTGAACGAGAACTGGCGTGAGCCCGGCGGCCGTCTGCGCATCCTGCGCAACGGCCATGACGTCGACGATTACGCCGCCGAAGTGTCGCCCGACAACGGCACGCTGCTCGTCTTCAAGCGGTCCGACCGGTCCTGGCACGGCCACCATCCGTTCGAGGGCCAGCGCCGCTCGCTGCAGATGAACTGGATGACGAGCGAGGGGTCCAAGGGCTTCCACGCCATCCGGCACAAGCTTTCCGAGGCCGTGAAGAAGGTGATGTCCGGCTGACGGCGGTGACGGCAGGCAGGACGCGCAGGAATCGGGTCGCCCCTCGCGGACGCCGCCGCTAGCGTCGGCACATCGCTTTCCGATTTGCGGACCGAATGCCATGCTGACCGTCATGCCGACCGATCAAAACGGCCGCCCCCCCGAGGCCCGTCTGCGCGACTACGACCAGATCCGCCGCGCCATCGCATTCCTGTCCGAACGGTGGGAGGAGCAGCCAAGCCTCGACCGGCTCGCCGAGCATCTGTCCTTGAGTCCTGCGCACGCCCAGAAGCTCTTCAAGCGCTGGTGCGGTCTTTCGCCCAAGGAGTTCCTGCAGGCGATCACGCTCGACCGCGCCCGCGAGCTTCTTCAAGGCTCGGCGAGCGTGCTCGATGCCGCGCACGAGGTCGGGCTTTCCGGCGCCGGCCGCCTCCACGACCTCTTCGTTACTCATGAGGCCATGACGCCCGGAGACTACAAGCGGCGCGGCGAAGGCCTGCACATGGTTTATGGGTTTCATCCGAGCCCCTTCGGCGAGGCGCTGGTGCTGGCGACCTCGCGCGGCATCGCAGGGCTTGCCTTCGTCAACGAGGACAAGGGCGAGGGACGCGCCGA
>CAYWBX010000160.1:0-7039 GCA_964456015.1 uncultured Hyphomicrobiaceae bacterium
CGTGATGAACAAAGGCCGCATCGAGCAGGTCGATGCCCCCTACGTCGTCTATACGCGTCCAAAGACCCGCTTCGTCGCCGGCTTCATCGGACGGACGAATTTCGTGACCGGCCGACGCGAAGCGGGTGCTTTGCGTTTCGATGGCTTTGTCATTCCGGCAGAGCGCTTCGCGGGTGCGTTGCCGCCGTCTGAGGAGATCACATTCTCGGTCCGCCCGCAGAGCCTGCGGATTGCGCGCGACAGCGCCTCCGCCAATGGACACCTGCCGATCGCCGGGCGCGTGGTCGACCGGACCTTCCTCGGCGAGCACTGGGACTATACCTTCCGGCCGGCCGAGGCGGTCGGCGACCTGAAGGTGTCCGCGCCTCCCTCTGAAGTTTTCGAGGTCGGCAGCCATGCAGTGCTCGCGCTTGACCCCACGCAGATGGTCGCGCTCGACTAGCGGGACCGAACTGCCGTTGCCGACGGGAGTTTCAATGCCGCCGATGGGCGGCGTGGCGGTCTGGTCGGCGTGCCGCATGACATGCCAGAACACCGTCGCCGCGCGTGCCAGGGATGGCGCGCCGATCAGGAGAGGACAGAATGGACATCGATACCGGCACGTCCAAGATCATCGCGCGCAAGGAGGACGGCATCGGCTGGCTGATTTTCAACCAGCCGGAGAAGCACAATGCCGTCTCCTACTCGATGTGGGTCGCCATACCCAAGGTCATCGCTGACTTCGAGGCAGACTCCTCCGTCCGCGTGATCATCATGACGGGCGCTGGCGACAAGGCCTTCGTCTCCGGCGCCGACATCTCGGAATTCGAGGAAAAGCGCGGCAGCGAGGAGGCGGTGAAGACTTACAATGCCGCCGGCGACCTCGCCTCCGAGGCCATCTCCAACGCAACGAAGCCGACGATCGCCATGATCCGCGGTCTCTGCGTCGGCGGCGGCGTGGCGCTCGCGCTCAACGCCGACATCCGGATCTGCGGCACGAATTCATACTTTGCCGTTCCTGCCGCCAGGCTCGGTCTCGGCTATCGTTATTCGGGACTGAAACGTCTCGTCGACGTCGTCGGGCCGTCGTTCGCTAAGGAGATCTTCTTCACGGCTGACCGGTTTTCGGCCGAGGACGCTAGGGTGATGGGCCTCGTCAATCGCGTCGTTCCGCCCGAGGCCGTCGAGGCCGCGACGCGCGCCATGGCGGCGCGCATCGTCGAGAACGCTCCCCTCACCATCAAGGCGGCCAAGGCGGCGGCGAACGCCGCCGTCAGAGACCGCGCCGACCGCGACCTCGCGGCCATCGACCGTATGGTCGCTGAGTGCTTCGCGAGCGCGGATTACATCGAGGGGCGCCGCGCCTTCATGGAGAAGCGGAAGCCCCACTTCCAGGGCCGTTAGCGCGTCTGGCGGACGCCCGTCCGCTCGCCGCAACCCGGCCGCCTCAGCCACTTTCGCCGCCGGCTTCCGGCAGGATGACGGTGACGCAGCCGGTTTCGAGATCGACGCTCGGCACGAAGGCGTCCGAGAACGGCACCATCTCCGTCCTCGCGCTTCCATCGAGCAAAATTTCCAGGATGTCGCCGGCGCCGAAATTCTGCACGGCGACGACGCGGCCGACCATTCGCCCGTCCGGCGCGACCGCCCTCAGTCCGATCAGGTCGGCATGGTAGAACTCGTCCGAGCGGGTGGCCGGGAGCCGCGCGCGCGCGACGTAAAGCTCGGTTCCCCTGAGCGCTTCGGCCGCCGTTCTGTCGTCGACCCCCGCGATGCGGCAGACCACGCCCTTCGATGCGAGCCTTTTGACCTTGAGCAGGAAGGCGCGCCGCGCGTCACGGTCGGTCAACGGTCCATAGGCCGCAACGTTCTCCGGCGGATGGGCGAAGGACTCGATGAGGACCTCGCCGCGGATGCCATGCGCGCCCGCGATTCGGCCGATGAGGAGGAGCTTGTCGGGAGCGCGCACGTGACGACCAGAGCCTCGCCGTTCCCGGTTCACAGTAGAGCGGCCCGCGGACAGGTCGGCGACCGCTGATCGGGCGGTATTTCAGTCATCCACCCGAAGCGAAGCGGGCTCGCGTGCCGCGAAGGCGAGCCGAGCTACGCCGCGGGCTTCGCCTCCGCGCCCTCGCCGGCCGCGGCCGCTGCGCGCTCCTGCGCCTTCTTTTTCGGCTTTGCCTTCTGCGGATTGTTCGATGGCTTGCGCTTCATGAGCCCGGCGGCGTCGAGAAAGCGCGCGACGCGGTCAGAAGGCTGCGCGCCGACCGAGAGCCAGTGCTTTGCCCGCTCGACGTTGAGCTTGACGCGATCAGGCGAATCCTTGGGCAGCATCGGATTGTGGGTGCCGATCTGCTCGATGTAGCGCCCGTCGCGCGGCGAGGTGCTCTCGGCGACGACAATGTAGTAGTAGGGCTTCTTCTTGGTGCCGCCGCGCGACATGCGAATTTTGACGGGCATGAGTTCTCTCTCCTTCGGTGCCGATGTTCAGATGGGATTGGCCGGGTGACGCCAGACATCGGCTGGCGTTCCACGGATCGTGATGCTGCCATCGCGTTCCGCCGACAGGCGGCGGGCCACGGCTTGCGAGCGCTGGTTCTGCGGCGAGATGTAGCTGACGACGGTTGGCAGCCGCAGTTCGCAAAGCGCGAAGCTCCGGGCGCGCGCGGCCGCCTCTGTCGCATAGCCATTGCCTTCGTGCGCCTCGACCAGCGCCCACATGATCTCGGGTTCCGGCCAGCCTTCCGGCTGCCAAAGACCCGCATATCCGACGAATGTGCCGTCAGTCTTGATTTCGAGCGCCCAGTTGCCGAAGCCCCGCAGTTGCCAATGCCCGGCGAACAGCGCCATGCGGCGCCAGGCCTCGGTGCGGTCCGCGACGCCGAGCAGCCAGCGCTGGGTGCGGGGATTGGCGCACATTTCCGCGTAAGGATCGAGATGCGAGGCGCGCCAGCTCCGCAGGCGCAGACGCTCTGTCTCCAGTTCAGGCACGCCCACCGTCATTTCTTCTTCCCCCCTGGCAGTCCGGGGAGCGGCGGTCGTCCTCCGCCGAGACCGGGCAGGCGGAAGCCGCCGCCCCCGCCAAGTCCAGGAAGTCCTGTAGGTTTCGCCGTGCCGGCGGCGGCAGCGGCGCCGGGAGCAGCTTTCGGCAGCAACTCGCGGATGTCCTTCGGCAGCGTCTCGAGCGCCTTGGGATCGAGCCGTGAAAGCTCGGCCTGCATCTTCTCGATCTCGGCTTGGCTCGGCGCTCCCATCCCGCCCAGGCCGCCGCCGAGCCCGAGCGCGCCGGCCATGCGCTGCATCATGCCGGGGTTCTTACCGACCATCTTCATCATGTCGGCCATCTGGCGATGCATCTTGAGGAGCTTGTTGACCTCCTCGGGCCGCGTACCCGAGCCGGCTGCGATCCGCCGTTTGCGCTTGCCGTCGAGGATTTTCGGATTGCGCCGCTCGAGGGGCGTCATCGATGAGATTATGGCACGCTGGCGCTTGATCATCCTGTCGTCGAAGCCAGCCGCGGCCATCTGGTCCTTCATCTTGCCCATGCCGGGCAGCATGCCCATGACGCCGCCCATGCCGCCGAGGCGCTGCATCTGACCAAGCTGTTCGGAGAGATCCTCGAGATCGAACGCCCCCTTGCGCATCTTCTGCGCGATCTGACGGGCCTTTTCGGCATCGAGCGTCTCAGCCGCCTTCTCGACGAGGCTGACCACATCGCCCATGCCGAGGATGCGCCCGGCGATACGTGCCGGGTGGAAGTCCTCGAGGGCGTCCCACTTCTCGCCGACACCGATGAGCTTGATCGGCTTGCCCGTCACGGCCCGCATCGACAGCGCCGCGCCGCCGCGGCCGTCGCCGTCGACGCGGGTGAGCACGATGCCGGTGACGCCGACGGTCTGCTCGAAGGCCTTCGCCGTGTTGACCGCGTCCTGGCCGGTGAGCGCGTCGACGACGAGCAGAACCTCGTGCGGCTTGTTCTGCGCCTTGACCTGGGCGACCTCCGCCATCAACTCCTGATCGATCGTCGTCCGCCCCGCGGTATCGAGCAGGATCACGTCGTAGCCGCCGAGCCGGGCCGCCTCTTCGGCGCGTCTTGCGATCTGCAGCGGCGTTTGTCCGGCGACGATCGGCAAGGTATCCACGCCCGTCTGCTCGCCGAGCACGCGCAGCTGCTCCTGGGCCGCCGGGCGGCGGGTGTCGAGCGACGCCATCAGCACCTTGCGCTTGTCGCGCGTCTTGAGCCGCCAGCCGATCTTCGCGGTCGTCGTCGTCTTGCCGGAGCCCTGCAGGCCGACCATCAGGATGGTGACGGGCGGCGCGGCCGCGAGGTCGATGGGGGCCGCATCCGAGCCGAGCGTGGCGACCAGCTCGTCGTGAACGATCTTGACCACCATCTGCCCGGGCTTGATCGACCGCAGCACCGCGGCACCGACCGCCTTGGCCTTGACCCGATCGGTGAACGAGCGCACGACGTCGAGGGCGACATCGGCCTCGAGGAGCGCACGACGGACCTCGCGCATGGCCTCGTTGACGTCGCTCTCCGAGAGCGCGCCCCGTCCCGTAAGCTTGTCGAAGACGCCCGACAGCCGGTCGGAGAGGGTTTGAAACAGCTCGGCCATGGAATTTGCCTCGGCAGGGTTCGGACGATGGTTAGGCGCCCGGCACCTTCATGTCCTGGTAGTCGATCATCACGTGCGTCGCGTAGGCTGGCCGTCCGGCGAGGCGGTCATACCAGGCTTTCACGTTGGGCAGCGCCGGCCGTTCGATCGGTAGCGTGAAATAGCGGTACATCAACGTGCCGACGGCGACATCGGCGATGGTAACGGTGTCACCGGTGATGAAATGGCGGCCGGTGAGCTGCTGGTCAAGGATCTTGAGCTTCTCGCCCGCCCGACGCGCCGCTGCTTCGACACCCCGGACGTCACGTTCGCGGGCGGGCGTGCGGACGAGCTGCAGGAAGCACGTTCCGATGATGTCGCCGTAGATCGTGGTGAGAGACCAGTCCATCCAGCTGTCGGCCTTGGCGAACGTCATCTCGTCGGCGGGCGACAGCGTTCCGCGGCCGTAGCGCTGCGCGAGGTGGCGCACGATGGCGTTCGATTCCCAGAGGACAAAGCCGTTGTCGTCGATGGTCGGCACCAATCGGTTCGGGTTGAGAAGGCCGTACTCGGGCGTGTCGAGCTTGCCGTAGGGACCGCCATAATCGAGCCGCTCGAATGGAAGGCCGAGTTCGCCGACGGCAAACATGACCTTCTGCACGTTGATGGACGTCTTGCGTCCCCAGATCTTCAGCATGGGGCATTGACCTCTTGACGCCGCCTCCGACCTTCAGTTGCCAGCAAAAGCACAAACGCGCCCGCGAGCGAGACTTCGCCGGCGGGCGTTGACCCCCGGACCTCCCGGCACCGCGATGGGCGCCATGTGTCCGGCGGCGGCTCTGATGCACAGGGCCGAAGGAATGTCGCAAAATCCGCGAAGCGGCGATCAAAGTCAACGGACCGGCTTACGGAAATCGTTTCGCTGGCGCCATCCATGGCAACCGGGAGCGCCTTGTAGCGTCCTGCCATGGTCGGAGACCCGCAATTTGAACGCTGTCTCAGCCAGCAAGCGCGGCGCGCACCTCGCCGCGGATGAGATCGATGGAGAATGGTTTCGCCACGAAGCGCGCCGGGCTCGCAACCGTTGCCCGCGCCCGATCGAGAACATCTGGATAGCCGGACATCATCACGATACGCAGCCCCGGCTGGACGCCGCGCGCTCCGGCAGCCAGCGCAATGCCGTCCAACCCCGGCATCTGAACATCCGTCAAAAGCACATCGAATGGCCCAGACGATCGGACCTTTGCGAGCGCATCGGCCCCGTCCTCGGCAACAAGCACACTGTGGCCTGCGGTCTCCAGAGCGCGGCGGACGAAGTCGCGCGAACCTGGGTCATCGTCGGCGAGCAGAATGCGGGCCATCGCGTCACCTCCGAGCAGCCTTGCGTGAGCCAGGTCGCTGGTCCACCAAGAATTTTAGGTTAGCTCGCTCATCACGGCGTCACCACCCTGCCGACGTAGGGCAACTCGCGGTAGCGATGGGCGAGGTCCATTCCGTAGCCCACGACGAATACCGGCGGACATTCAAAGGCAATGAAGTCAGCCTCGATGGCAACGGCTCGCCGGACGCGCTTGTTGAGGAGAACGCAGGAAGCGATCCGCCGCGCGCCACGCGCTGCAACAAGGTCCTTGGCGAAGGCAAGCGTGCGGCCGGTATCGAGAATATCGTCGACGAGGAGAACATCGCGGCCTTCGGCATCGAGCACCATGTCGCGCAGGATGTCGACGGAGCCCGAGGATGTCGTTCCCCGGCGGTAGCTCGCGAGCGACAGGAAATCGACTTCCGGGGTCAGTCCGGCCCGATGGAGGGCGCGCAGCAGGTCGGCGGTGAAGACGAAGCTGCCGGTGAGAATGGGTACGACGAGAGGGTGCTGCAACCCGGCGCCCGCGATCTCATGCGCGAGGTCGTCGATCCGGTTTGCGATGTCTTCTGGCGAGAAGATCACTTCGATCCGCTCTCCGCCGTCCTCGGTATCCTTCATATCCGCTGTCCTGCCGTGTAGTGGCTGTGCAGCCATTGTCTCAAGAATGCGGTTGGAAGAGGACGCGGGACGACGTCTGCCCCGACTTACTTCGTCCGTGCTCGCTCGGTTTACATGGCATGGCGGTTATCCACTCATATCTGCGCCACATTCATCGACGAGTTTCCGCGCCTTAGGCATCACTTGGCCCGAACAGGAACTAACCCCGGGGCCGCCGTATCCCGCAACGCCTCGGGCGGCTGAGCAAAGGTTGGTCGTGATCAGACTACAGAACGTGGGCCTCCGGTATGGGCGCGGCCAGGAGGTTTTGCGTGATGTCACTTTCCATCTGCGGCCCGGTTCCTTTCATTTTTTGACCGGTCCTTCGGGCGCGGGCAAGTCGTCGCTGTTGCGCCTGCTCTTTCTCTCCCAATCGCCGACCCGCGGCCAGATCAATCTCTTCTCCCAGGACGTGACGCGGGTGGACGCCAGCCGACGTGCA
>CAYWBX010000161.1:0-1960 GCA_964456015.1 uncultured Hyphomicrobiaceae bacterium
TCGCCGGTAAGGCTGTAATCATGGGTGGTGAACTATGCGGACGTTGACGGTGGCCGGGTTCTGGTGTTGGAGTGTGGGTGAATCACGGAGATGACATGGGACATTCAATTCTGAAACTCTGCCTCGGGTTGGCGCTGGGCCAAGCCGCGTTTGCCGAACGGTTGATCTGGACAACCGCGCCGGTCGTTTTGGAGCCGAATCCGCCGAAGCCGATCAAGTATTTTCAGCAGATGTGGGGGTCGTCGGTGTATCCCATCGGCCATGGCCGGCTCGGCGCGACGATTTTTGGCGGTGTGGCGGAGGAACACATTCAGTTCAACGAAGACTCTCTCTGGACCGGCGACGAGAATGATACCGGCCGCTATCAGAACTTCGGGGACATTTTCATTCGGCTCGACGCGACTGCCTTCAGCAATTACCGGCGCGAATTGAATATCGAGCGCGCGCTGCACACGATCACGTATGAAGCCGGTGGGGTGCGGTACCGGCGCGAGTATTTCGCGAGTCACCCGGCCAATGTGATGGTGTTTCGGTTCACCGCCGACAGAAAGGGCGCGTATACCGGCCGCGTGACGTTGAAGGACGCGCACCGGGCCGAACCGACCGCCTCCGGCAACACGATTACTTGCGCCGGCAAGATCGGCAGCGGGATCGGATTGAGTTACGAATCGCAGATCATGTTGCTGAACTCGGGCGGCTCGGTCACGGCGACGAATGGCGCGCTGACGTTCCAGGGATGTGACAGTCTGCTGATTCTGGTGGATGCCGGGACGGATTATCTCAACGAGCGCGCGAAAGGTTGGAAGCAGGCGCATCCGCACGAGAAAATCAGCGCCCGGCTTGCGGCGGCCGCGCAGCGGTCGTTCGAGGATTTGCTGGCGGAACACCAGAAGGATTACCGGCAATTGTTTGACCGCGTGACGCTGGAACTCGGCACGTCACCGGCGGAGACGCGCACGTTGACGACCGGCCAGCGGTTGGAGGCCTACCGGAAAGGCGCGGCGGACCCGGATTTGGAGGAGTTGCTGTTTCAATATGCCCGGTATCTGATGATCAGCAGTTCCCGACCGGGCGACTTGCCGGCCAACTTGCAGGGGGTGTGGAATCCCTACAACAATCCACCGTGGCGCTCCGATTATCACACGGACGTGAACGTGCAGATGAATTACTGGTTCGTGGATCAGGCGAATCTGCCGGAATGTTTTCTTCCGCTCGCCGACTGGGTGAACTCCATCCGGGAAGTGCGGCGCGAGGCGACCAAGAAGGAGTTTGGCGTGCGCGGGTGGGCGACGCGGTCGGAGAACGGCATTTTTGGCGGCGCGACGTATCATTGGGTGCCGGGCGACGCATCGTGGGTGGCGCAGAACTTGTGGGATCATTACGCGTTCACGCAGGACAAGGAGTATCTGCAAACGCGCGCGTACCCGGTAATGAAGGAGCTGTGCGAGTATTGGGAAGACTCGTTGAAGACGAATGCCGCCGGCAAGCTGGTCGCTCCGAAGAGCCAGTCGCCGGAACACGGGCCGTTTGCGGAGGGCAATTCCTACGAGCAGCAACTCGCGTGGGATTTGTTCACGAACTACATCGAGGCCTCGGAGACGTTGGGTGTGGACGCGGATTATCGGAAGAAAGTCGCCGCGATGCGCGACCGGCTGCTCGGGCCGCAAATCGGGAAGTGGGGACAGTTGCAGGAATGGGCGGACGATCTCGACAATCCCAAAGACCAGCACCGGCATCTCTCGCATTTGATCGCGGTGCATCCCGGTCGGCAAATCTCACCGGTCACCACGCCGAAACTGGCGGAGGCGGCCAAGGTCTCGATGAACGCGCGCGGCGACGGGGCGACCGGCTGGAGCAAGGCGTGGAAGATTTGCATCTGGGCGCGGCTGCACGACGGCGACCGGGCGTACAAGCTGTTGAGCGAGTTCATCAAGAGAAACGTCTATCCGAACCTGTGGGG
>CAYWBX010000161.1:2060-6970 GCA_964456015.1 uncultured Hyphomicrobiaceae bacterium
AAGGCGTGGCCGACCGGCAAGGTGACCGGCCTGCGCGCGCGCGGCGGATTTGAGGTGGACATCGAATGGAAGGATGGGAAACTGGTGCGCGCGACCCTTCGCAACGTGACGAGTCCGACCGGCGAGTGCGCGGTGCGTTACGGAGCCGTCACTGCGAAGATGACCGTGCCGAAGGGAGCATCCCGTTTGTTTCCAGAAGCGGTAGAGTAGCGAAATGACGATGACCCAAACAAAACCTCACCGGCAGTCGGTGGGAAGTAAATGGACCCAAGCTCTGGTGTTGGTGGCGGCCCTGCTGGTGGCGGGGGTGCGGCTGCGCGCGGCGGAGTTGCCGGCGCGCCCGAATGTGGTGTTGATCATCTGCGATGATCTGAATGATTCCGTGGCGGGGATGGGCGGCCATCCGCAGGCCCGCACGCCCCACCTCGAACGGTTGATGGCGCGCGGGGTGCGGTTCGTCAACGCCCAGTGCAATGCGCCGATTTGCGGTCCGTCGCGGGCCAGCCTGTGGACCGGATTGTACCCGCACACTACCGGCTACTTCGGTTATGCCCAGCAAGCCAACCGCTGGCGGCGGTTCCCGGCGATGACGAATGCGGTGACCTTGCCGGAGCATTTCAAGGCCAACGGCTATCTGGTCGGCGGCACCGGCAAGGTGTTTCACAACGGTCACGAAGATAACAGCGTGTGGAGTCCGGCCGGCACGGCGATCGTCGGAGGCAGCGGCGTGCGGCCGTCGTTCGGGCCGACGCCGTGGGACGGCGCGAAACACGGCACGGGCCCGGCCGGCAACGGTCATCCGTCCATGCCGCCGCCGCTGAACCAGTCGTTTTGGGGCAGCTTCGGCTCGCTGGCGGATGTGCCGGTGATTCCCGCGGATCCGGCGCGGAACATTCCCGGCTACCCGGGCTGGCGGTTGGGGGACCGTCCGTTTCGGTACGTGAACGAGACGGACCGGGATCGGATGCCGGATGAGATGAATGCCGCGTGGGCCGCGGAACGGCTTCGCCGACCGCAGCCGAAACCGTTTTTGATGATCGTGGGGATGAATCGGCCGCATGTGCCCTGTTATGCGCCGCAGAAATACTTTGATTTGTTTCCGTTGGAGACGATTCAGTTGCCGCCCTGCCGCAAGGATGATTTGGCGGACTGCGCGAAGATTCTCTGGCAAGACCCCGCCACCGGTGCGCGGCTGGCCGAGGCGGAGGCGTTGCCCCGCTTGTTGGCGGCGGGCGGGGAGACGCTCTGGAAACGCGCCGTCCAAGCCTACCTCGCCTGTGTCGCGTATGTGGACGACCAGATCGGCGCCATTCTGGATGCCGTGGAGAATGGTCCGCACGCCAGCAATACCATTGTGATCGTGACCAGCGACCACGGTCTGCATTTGGGGGAGAAAGACCACCGGGAAAAAAACACGTTGTGGGAGGAAACAGCGCGGATCCCGTTGGTCATCGCCGGCCCCGGGTTGGCCACCGGCACCTGTGATCACCCCGTTTCATTGATTGACCTGTATCCGACGTTGATGGATCTCTGCGGGTTGCCGGCCGATCCGAATGCCGGGGGAAATCGTCGGCCGCTGGATGGCCATAGTTTGCGACCGTTTCTCCAGAATCCCGCCACCAACCAGTGGGCGGGGCCGGCGGTGGCGCTGACGTGCCGGCCCAGTAGGGAGTCGGTTCCCACCAACACTCCCGCGCCCACGGCGCGGCAACACTTCTCGGTGCGTTCCCGCACGCACCGGTACATTTTGTGCGCGGATGGCGCGGAAGAACTCTATGATCACCGAACCGATCCCCACGAGTGGACGAATCTGGCTTCCCGCCAGGACCAGGAGGCCGAGAAAGCGGAACTGAAACGACAACTCCTGGCCTTGATCGGCGCGGGGCAATCCCCGGCCGTCAAACCCGCGCCATGACCGGACCGATTCGCAACGTGTCGAGTCCGACCGGCGCGCGCGCGGCGTGTGATGGCGACAGGCCGGCCACGCTGACGATGGCGAAAGCGAAATCGCGGTGTTGCCAGGAACACAGTCTGAATCACCACGCGCTGATGATTTGGTTCACGACTGTTCTCGCCGTTATGCTATCCATGTCGCGGATGGCTGCCGCGGCTGAAAAGGATGTTTTGGTCGGGGTTAACTATTTCGCCGGGTGGTGGGAGAAGAAACCGAACAAGTGGCATCACGGCGACGTGGACTGGCGACCGCTGTACCCGGACCGTCGCCCGCTGCTGGGCGAGTATAACACGCAGGCGACGATGGATCGCGAGATCGTCGCCGCCGCGGACCACGGGGTCGCCTTCTTCCAGATCCTTTGGTACGGGGCCGATGAGAAACGCGAGAATGAACCTCTCCTCAATCGCGGTGTGGAACAGTTCATGACGTCGCCCCACGCGGGTCGCTTGAAATTCATGATCGAGTACTGCAACCACCCGCCGTTCGGCATTACGTCCCTCGAGCGTTGGCGCAAAGACGTGGCGTACTGGGTCAAGTGCATGCAACACCCCTCGTACTTGCGGGTCGGTGGACGCCCCGTCTTCAAGATTCATGGTGGCGGTCAATTTTTCGAACAGGTTGGCGGGACGGAGGGTGTGGATCGTTTTCTGGGCATCCTCCGCGGCGCCGCGCGTGAGGCCGGGCTGGGCGAGTTGATGATCGGGACCGGCGGGAACGGACCGGACCCGTTTCGGGACGATCACTGGATGTTGAAACGACTGGACTACAACAACGAGTACATGGCCGTGCCGCGCATTGCACATACGGAAAATGACCATCCCTACGCGATGCTCGCCCAGCACCACGCGGCGTGGCGCGCGGGGCACACGAACGACGCCATCCCCACTGTGCCGACGATCCCGGCAGGGTGGAATCCGCGGCCGTGGCAAGACGACCAACGCCCGTGTTTCGCGTTTCCCACACGCGCCGAGTGGACCGACACGCTCCAACAGCTCAAGGCCGATTTGGAGAAAGGTGTCTTCGGCTTTCCGCTCCCGAACGGCGGCGTCCAACCGGCCTTCACGATTTATGCGTGGAATGAGTTCGGCGAAGGCGGCATTGTGGCGCCGACAAGGGGCAACGGGTACATGATGCTGCAGTGCATCCGGGATGTATTTGTGCCCAAGACAAAGGAGAAGTCGAGATGAAGGTGCAGTTCAAACCTTTGGGCAGTGACCGGATTGGAGGGCGCGCAGCCCCGTCGTGTGGGGTGCGCGCCGCGAACGACCTTTGCTCTGCGCTCTCGGCGGGAAGCCTAAACGACAGGCATTCCCGCCCTACAATCGCCGGGCCAAAACTTCTAACTGCACCCTCGAGACAATTGAGAGACCAATGGTGAGAATCATCCGGTACTTATTGCGAACGATCGCGAAGATCGTGATCGCGTTCGCATGCCTGCGCGATTTGGCGACACCAGCGGCAGCGGATGCAGGCCGCAAACCAAACGTCATCCTCATCCTCGCCGATGATTTGGGTTATGGCGAACTGGGATGTTACGGCGGCCCGGTAAAAACGCCGGTAATGGACAAGCTGGCCCGCGAAGGCGTGCGTTGCACCGACGGTTACGCCGCATTTCCCGTTTGCTCGCCCTCGCGGTCGGCGCTGCTGACGGGACGTTACCCCGCCCGCTACGGCCCGACCTATGAGGACTACCACGGCGCAGGGTCACCGGATCTGGATCCGCAGAAACATCCGACCATCGGCCAGGTGATGAAGGATGCCGGCTACCGAACGGCCTGTTTCGGCAAATGGAATGTCGCCAACCAGAACCGCCGGCCCGCCAATGACTACGGGTTCGATACCTGGGTCGGCTTCCATATCAATCACGATTACTACACACACAAACTGATCGCCAACGGCGAGCTCGCCCTCTTCCAGGACAGCCAGCCCTTCGACCGGCCCGGCGTCTGGTCGGACACGATCTTTTCCGACGAGGCCATCCGCTTCATCCAGACGAAAAGCGAAAAACCGTTCTTCATCTACCTCCCGTTCCAAGCCCCGCACGATCCGATTCAGGATCCGGATGTGCCGTTGGACAAGCCGCGCGACAAGAAGAATCCGGCCAATCGTCCCACCTTGATCAAGATGATCGAGCGGCTCGACCGGGAAATCGGCCGTATTCTCCAATCGCTCGATGATGAGAAGATCGCCGAGAATACGCTGGTGATCGTGACCAGCGACAATGGCGGTGAGCCGCACATTGCGCGCAACCTGCCGCTCTCGGGCGCGAAACAGGAGTTGCGGGAGGGCGGCATTCGCGTGCCGCTCATCTTCCGCTGGCCCGGCGTGTTGCCCCGAGGAAAAGTTTTCTCCGCGCCGGTCACCGCGCTGGACCTGACCGCGACCGTGGCCGCGGCGGGCGGCGCGACGCCCCGCGCCGACAAGCCCTTCGATGGCGTCAATCTGCTGCCCGCCCTGACCGGCCAGCAAACGCTCGCTGCCGAACGTCCGCTCTTTTTCCGCCGCCGATTCGTGGTGGCCAGCGAGGGACTGAATTCTATTTGGCAATCGGCGGTGCGTCAGGGCGACTGGAAGCTCCTGCGGACATACGAACAGATCGCTCCCGGCAGGTTCGCCGCCACCTATTCCACGGCGCTCTACAACTTGAAAACCGACATGGCCGAAGCGAACGACCTGGCGGCAACCCATTCCGAACGTGCCGCGGCGCTCGGCAAACTTCTCGACCAGTGGGAAGCGGAAATGAGCCAGACCGCCGAGCCATTCGTAGTGCCAAAAGAGGGAAAGCAATGAGCTGTGAGGCATCATGAATAAAGTATTCTTCGTTCTGGGACTATTGTCGGCCAGCGTGACTGTTGGGGCGGACGTGAACCGGCCGGTCAAGGTGGTCATCCTCGCCGGCGACGAAAACTGCCTCGAACAGGCCGCGGTGGCCGGGCGCACGGACGGAAGCGACGTG
>CAYWBX010000162.1:0-6955 GCA_964456015.1 uncultured Hyphomicrobiaceae bacterium
CATCGACGTCGAGGACGTACTCGACCAAATATTCGCCCGCTTTTGCATCGGGAAATAAGCCAGTTTCACGTGAATCCAATTATTGGTTCAAAACAGATCCGGCGTCCGTGAGCATCACGACATCGGCGCTTGCGCTCAAATTGGATTCTCGATCCACCCGTTTTCCCGTCGCGAAGAAGAACTTGTTTCACGTGAATCGCTGTGAATTGGCGCTTGCGTTTCACGTGAATCCTCTCATTCCGCCGCCGCCTGCCCTGCAGCGAGACACGCGCGCGATTGCAGGAGGATGCGCGACGGCAGCAGGAAGATGATCCAACGCGGCAGGAAGCTGCACACCGATTCCAGGAGGCTTGAAGCGAAAAGCAGGAGGCTTGTCGCGCAAGGCAGGACACCGGCAATCCGATCTCCATTTTGACGACTGCCCGCGTTTGAGGGTAGTTTCCGCGCGATTTTCGAGGCGAGCAATCGACTGAAATGAGAAACCGCACGGCCCAATTCGACGTCATCGTCATTGGCGGCGGCCATGCCGGCAGCGAAGCGGCGGCGGCGGCGGCGCGCCTCGGGGCCCGCACGGCGCTGCTCACGCACCGGCGCGCGACCATCGGCGAGATGTCCTGCAACCCAGCTATCGGCGGCCTCGGCAAGGGCCACCTGGTGCGCGAGATCGACGCGCTCGACGGCCTCATGGGCCGCGTGGCCGATGCCGCGGGCATACAGTTCCGGCTGCTCAACCGGTCGAAGGGTCCGGCGGTGCAAGGACCGCGCGCGCAGGCCGACCGACGCCTCTATCGCCAGGCGATGCAGGAGGCCATCGCCGAGACGGCGGGGCTCGTCGTTCTCGAAGGGTCGGCCGAGGATCTCATCATCGAGGCGGGCCGGGTCGCCGGCGTGCGCACCGGCGGCGGGGACGTGTTCGCGGCAGGTGCCGTCGTACTCACGACCGGCACATTCCTTCGCGGCCTCATTCATCTCGGCGACGTGCGCATCCCGGCCGGCCGCATTGGCGAGCGACCCGCCGTGGCCCTCGCCGAGCGCCTTCATGCCCTCGGCTTCGCAATGGGGCGGCTCAAGACCGGCACCCCCGCACGGCTCGACGGCCGGTCGATTCACTGGGACCGGCTGGAAATGCAGCAGGGCGACGATCCGCCGGTCCCGTTCTCGTTTCTGACGACGCGGATCAAGACCCCGCAGATTGCCTGCGGGATCACGCACACCAATGCGCGGGTGCACGAGATCATTCGCGCCAACCTGCATCGAGCGCCGATGTACTCGGGCGCCATCACCAGCACGGGTCCCCGGTATTGTCCATCGATCGAGGACAAGGTGGTGCGCTTCGCGGACCGGTCGAGTCACCAGATTTTCCTTGAACCTGAAGGACTTGACGACCACACGGTGTATCCGAACGGCGTTTCGACGTCGCTCCCTGAGGATGTGCAGCGCAGCTTCCTGCGCAGCATGGCGGGGCTCGAGGACGTGATCATGATCCGTCCCGGCTACGCCATCGAGTATGATTTCGTGGATCCCCGCGAGCTCAAGCCCACGCTGGAAACCCGGCGCCTGCCGGGGCTGTTCCTGGCGGGCCAGATCAACGGTACGACAGGTTACGAGGAGGCCGCCGGGCAAGGTCTGCTCGCCGGTCTCAACGCGGCGCTTGTTGCGGGAGGCCGGGGCCGGGAACTCATAATTTCGCGCGCTGATGCCTATCTCGGCGTAATGGTCGATGATCTCGTGACGCGGGGCGTGACCGAGCCCTATCGAATGTTCACTTCGCGGGCAGAATTCCGGCTTCGATTGCGCGCAGACAACGCCGATCAAAGATTAACGCCTGTTGGCGCCGAACTTGGTTGTATTGGCGCGGCGCGGATGGCCGCCTGGCAGCAGAAGCAGCTACAACTCGAAGCGGGCCGGCGGGCGCTCGACTCGGTCTCGCTTACGCCCAACGAGGCGTTGCGGCACGGCCTCGAGCTCAATCGCGACGGAAAGCGCCGCTCGGGATTCGAGCTGCTGGCGCACCCTTCGGTGACGTTCGAGCGACTTTGTGCGATCTGGCCGACCCTCGAGCAGATCCGGCCGGAAATCGCCGAGCAACTCGCGGTCGACGCCCGTTATGCCGCCTATGTGGATCGACAGTCCGACGACGTGGCGGCTCTGCAAAGGGATGAAGCCGTCCAGATCCCCCATTCGTTCGACTATGATGCCTTGCCAGGCCTCTCCGTGGAACTACAGCAGAAGCTGCAGCGGGTGCGGCCCACGACCCTGGCTCAGGCTGGCCGGATCGACGGCATGACGCCGGCAGCCCTGACGCTGCTGCTGGCGCATGTCCGCAAGTCCGCAGCCCGGCAGGCAAGAAATTGACGAAAAAACCGAGAGTTAGACTCGAACGAACCGAGCACATCGCGAGCGCGCAAGAGTTCGTACAGGCGTTCGGCGTTTCACGTGAAACGGGCGATCGCTTGCAGCGCTACGTGGATCTCCTTTTGAAGTGGCAGCAGACGATCAATCTCGTTGCCCCCAGTACGCTGTCCGAGGTCTGGCATCGTCACATCGCCGACAGCGCACAATTGCTGCCGCTTGCCGGCAGCCCGCAGGGAACATGGGTCGATCTTGGGAGCGGCGCCGGGTTTCCCGGCATGGTTCTCGCGATCCTGCGCGCCGAGCTTGGGTCCGGGCGCCAGGTGCTCGTGGAGAGCGACGCCCGCAAGTGTGCGTTTCTGGCCGAGGTGCTCCGGAAGACCGGCATTCCGCAAGGGTTGATTGTGGAGATTCTCAACCAGAGGATCGAAAATGCAACGACTCAGGTTAAAGTTGGCGTCGCAGACGTCGTGACGGCGCGGGCGCTGGCGCCGCTCGGTCGGCTGCTCGAGTTGGCGCACCCCCTGTTCCAGCCGCATACCATCGGGCTGTTCCTGAAGGGACGCGATTTTGAGCGCGAGATCGTCGAGGCGACGGCAACCTGGAGTTTCGACCTCGCGTGCACGCCGAGCCGCACCGACGCCGAGGGCCGCGTGATCCGCGTGCGAAATCTTAGCCGCAAAGCGAAGGATCGGTGACATGACCGCCCCCGCAGCTCCCCCAAAACCATTGAGAGTCCTGGCGATTTCCAATCAGAAGGGCGGCGTTGGCAAGACCACCACGGCGATCAACCTCGGGACAGCCCTGGCCGCAGTCGGGGAGAAAGTGCTAATCATCGATCTCGACCCGCAGGGCAATGCCTCGACGGGGGTCGGTATCGGGCCCGAAGAGCGTCCAATCACGACCTACGACGTGCTCGCAGGGGCCGCAACGCTTGCCCAGGCCGCCGCGCGAACGCTTGTTCCCGGATTGTTTGTCGTTCCGGCCAATTCCGACCTCGTGGGCCTCGAATCCGAGCTTCTGGCGGAGCCCAATCGGCCGTTTCGGCTGCGGGACGCTGTGCTGCAGCTCTCTGCCGAGCAGCGCGCGATGGCCGCCTCGGACGTCTTCACGTACATTCTGATCGATTGTCCGCCGTCGCTCAGCCTCCTGACGCTCAATGCTCTGGTGGCTGCACAGGCGGTGCTGGTTCCGGTCCAGTGCGAATTCTTTGCGCTCGAAGGCATCTCGCAGCTCAAGGAGACGCTCGACCAGGTCAAGGCAACCCTCAATCCCGCGCTCGAGATCCAAGGGGTCGTCCTCACGATGCACGATCAGCGCACGCAGCTCTCGCGGGAGGTCGCCGACAATGTGCGCCAGTTCTTTGGGAGCAAGGTCTACGAGACGACAATTCCGAGGAATATCAAAGTCGCAGAGGCACCTTCGCACGGCAAGCCGATCCTGATCTACGACCACGCCTGCCCGGGCAGCCAGGCCTACATCGGCCTCGCGCGCGAGCTGGTCGAGCGCGAACGACACTTTCGCGCAGCCTGATTTAAGCGTCTCGAAGCCAGAGGACCTTGCATGTCGACACCCATTCAAAAAAGCCGGCTCGGGCGGGGCCTCGCGTCCCTGATCGGTGACAGCAGCGCGCTGCAACCGCGCTTGCCGCCGGAAGGCGAGCAACGGGTGGTGGCGATCGATATGATCCGGGGCGGGCGGCTCAACCCCCGCAAGGATTTCCGCGAGGACGATCTCACCGAGCTCGCAGAATCGATCCGCCAGAAGGGGCTGGTACAACCGATCGTCGTTCGCCCGGACCCGGCAGGCGGCTACGAAATCGTCGCTGGCGAGCGGCGCTGGCGGGCTTCGCAGCGGGCCGGACTGCACACCGTCCCGGTCATCATCCGGGAGCTCAACGATCAGGAAGTTCTCGAACTTGCCATCATCGAAAACGTACAACGCGCCGATCTCAATCCCATCGAGGAAGCCGGTGGCTACCATGAGTTGATGGAACGCTTCTCATACACGCAAGAGGCGTTGGCGGAGGTGATCGGCAAGAGCCGCAGTCATGTCGCCAACACGCTCCGCCTCTTGAAGTTGCCGGAAGCCGTTCGTCGGCTCGTGCAGGACGGCAAGCTCACGGCCGGACACGCCCGCGCGCTTATTGGACGCGAGGACGCGCAAGCGCTTGCCGAGCGCATCGTCGAACAAGGGCTCAACGTGCGCGAGGTCGAGGCGATGGTGCAGGCGCTCGACGCTCCGAGGGAGCCTCGGCGAAGGCGCGAAAAGGATGCGGATACGCGCGCCTTCGAAAAGGAGCTTGCCGACGCGCTTGGGCTCAAAGTCGAGATCAAACGCACGAGCGGCGAGAGCGGGACGCTGCAAATCAAGTACGGTAACTTCGACCAGCTCGAATATATCCGGCAGCGGCTCGCAGGCACCTCTTCAGCCTGAACCACAGGCATTGCGCCGAAAACGTGCTCGCCATCGCGACTTGACGACACATCGGGCCCATCTACTCTGATCCCTCCTGCAGTCACAGAAGGGGAGGAAGCCCATGTCTTGGATCAAGGGCGTTCGCGCCAAAGCGGGTGGTGCGATGCTCGTTGCGGCAGCGGTCGCCGCGACCAGTTCGGTGACGCTCGCGCAGACGACCGAATGGAAGGTGCAGAGCACGTGGCCGCAGGCCAACCTGCTCCACGAATCGCCCATTCGGATGGCCAAAGCCATCGAAGAGATGTCGGGCGGGCGCCTGAAAATGAACGTGATGCCCGCCGGCACGCTTGTCGGGCCGTTCGAGGTGCTCGACGCCACCCACAAAGGCGTCATGGACGCCGCGCACTCCTGGCCGGGCTATTGGACGGGCAAGAACATGGCGGCCGGCCTGTTCGGTCCGCCTCCGGGCGGCCCCTTCGGCCTCGGGCGCGATGAGTTCATCTCCTGGCTGCACAACGGCGGCGGCATGGAGCTCTACAACGAACTTCTGCAGAAGGAGCTCAAGCTCAACGTCGTCGCCTACTTCACGACGACACTCTGCTATTGGGAGGCGTTCGGCTGGTTCCGCAAACCGTTCGAAAATCTCGCCGACCTGCGCCGGCTCAAGTTCCGCACGTCCGGTCTCGGCCTGATAATGCTGCAGAACATGGGCGTTTCAACCGTGCAGCTGCCGGGCGGCGAAGTCATACCGGCGCTCGAGCGCGGCACCATCGACGGCGCCGAATGGGCGATCCCGAGCCACGACATCCTGATGGGGTTCCAGAACGTCACGAAGTACTACTACATGCCGGACATGCGTCAGCCGCCCGGCATCCAGGAGTTCCTGATCAACAAGTCGAAGTGGGATGCGCTGCCGAAGGATCTTCAGCTCATCGTGCGGCAAGCGCTGCTCGCCGAGATCATGATCATGAACAACGCCTCCATCGACCTCGAAAGCAAGGCGGCCAAGGAGCTCGTGGAGAAGCATGGCGTCAAGATCATGAGGACGCCGGATGACATTCTCAAAGCGCAGCTTGCCGCAATGGACAAGCTTTATGACGAGGAGTCGAAGAAGAACCCGTTCTTTGCAAAGGTCCTCGCCTCGCAGCGCGAATTCGCGAGCCGCGTCGTCCCGCACGCGTCGCGCATCCGCCCTCCCCTCGACGTTGCCGTCGAACATTACTGGAAGAAGTGAGGCGCGGATTTGAGCCTCGCGAGAGCTTGCCTCCCGCTCACTTCGCAATCGTGCGGTCCGGCGGTCACACGCCGGACCGTTTCGTTTGTGAAAAGCTCGCTCTTGTTGTGAGAACCTCGTTCGCGGTTGTGGCCGCTTCGGAGCGTGCACATGAAGCTCTCCTACGCACAGAACCTGGAGGACGTCTATCTGCAGCGCGTGTTCGATGACGTCGACTGCGGCGTCTATGTCGATGTCGGCGGCGGGCACCCCGTCGCCGACAACGTGTCCTTCTGGTTCTATCTTCGGGGCTGGCGCGGTCTCATCGTGGAGCCGCAGGAAGCGCTCGCAGCTGCTTATCGTCATATCCGACCGCGCGACACAGTGTTTCAAGGGCTCGCAGGTGCGGTGGACGGCGAAGCCGACTTTCATGCCGTCGATGGGCTGCATGGCCTTTCAAGCATGATGCGTGACGCGGCGGAGCGTGCAGGGCAATTTGGCGCCGCATATCGAACCCTTCGAATGCCGTTGCGCCGGCTCGACGGCCTCATCACGGACGCCGGGCTCGACCGGATCGATTTCCTCAAAGTCGATGTCGAGGGGGCGGAGGACCAGGTTCTCGCCGGTCTCGACCTTGCGCGCTTTCGGCCGCGCGTGATCGTCGTTGAGGCCGTAAACCCGGGAAATCCAGACGGCGCCGCGGGCGCGTGGGAAGCGCCGCTGCTGGCGGCAGATTATTTGCACGCCTTCTTCGACAACCTCAACCGCTATTATGTTTCCCGTGAATCATTTGCGCTCGCCGCGCGCTTTCCTGCCGGACCGCTTCCCTGGAACAGCGTCGATCATCTCTGGGACCACGGTCGCGCGCCGCGCAATCCGAAACATGCCGACCACGCGTTCGCCCGCATCCTTGAGCACGGCTTCTTCGCGCTGCTGCCCTCGCTCGGTCCGGAGCTGCTCGGGAGGCTCGTC
>CAYWBX010000163.1:0-6587 GCA_964456015.1 uncultured Hyphomicrobiaceae bacterium
GCCCGCTTGGAGCGTTCGGCATGGGGGTGTGGCCGGCTGCCTGCCGCCTGCTGAGCCCGGCAGGCGCCAAGGTGCAGGCGACGGAAGATGCCTGATCTACCCGATATTCCGAAGGCCGAGGCCGCGATCGTCGCGCTCACGAACGCCTTCCGCTCGGGCGAGAAGCTCGCGCCGGTGAAGCCCAATACGGAGCTGGCGCGGGCGGCGCGCCTTTTCGCCGAGTACCTCGCCCGCACCGGCCGCTTCGCGCACGAGGCGGACGGGCGCAAGCCGGGCGAGCGGGCGCGGGCCGCCGGATACCGGTTCTGCAGCCTTTCGGAGAATCTGGCCTCCCATCTCGACAGCCGCGGCTTTACGACCGAACGGCTCGCCGAGCGGGCGGTCGAAGGATGGAAGAACTCGCCCGGGCATCGGCGGAACTTGGCGGACCCAAGCGCGACCGAGATCGGCGTCGGCATCGCCAGAGCGCCGGATCGCGATCCGAAGTTCATCGCGGTGCAGCTCCTGGCCCGCCCGGAAAGCTTAAGGTCTGTGTTCCGGATCGAGAACCGGACCGAGACGACGGTGAGCTACCGGGCGCTCGGCAAGGCCCACACGCTCGCGCCTCGCGTCACAGCGACCCATTCGGCGTGCGCCAGCGGCGAGATCGTTTTTGAACGAAGCGGCGGCTGGTTTACCGGCCAGCAGCTCCACGCGCGCTTCGAGGCCCGCGACGGTGCGCACTATGTGCTCTCCACCGGTCGCGACGGCCGCGTGCGTGTCGACCTGCATCCGGCGGCGCGCTGAGACGACTGCTCCAAACCAGCCGCAGCGACGATTTGCCGGCGCCTAGCGGATTGACCGGAGCGCACAGCCCGTGTACGCGCCGCGGCGGGACACCGCCCCCCAACGGGCGGCAGCCATCTGGAAGGGTAGGCACCATGACTGCACCGCCGAAGCCGGGCCGGCGCCCGGGCAACGTCCATTTCTCCTCCGGCCCCTGCGCCAAGCGCCCCGGCTGGTCCAGCAAAGTCCTCGACAATGCGTTCCTGGGCCGCTCGCATCGCGCGAAGGAGGGCAAGGCGCGTCTGAAACTCGCGATCGAGAAGACCAAGGCGGTTCTCGGCCTTCCCGGCGATTATCTCTGCGCCATCGTCCCCGGCTCGGACACGGGTGCCTTCGAGATGGCGATGTGGACCATGCTCGGCGCGCGCGGTGTCGATGCGCTGGCCTGGGAGAGCTTCGGCCACGGCTGGGTCAACGATGCGGTCAAGCAGCTCAAGCTTGCTGATGTGCGCGTGCTCAAGGCCGAGTACGGGGCGATCCCCGATCTTGCGCAGGTCGACTTCGGGCGCGACGTTCTCTTCACTGCGAACGGCACCACGTCGGGCGTTCGCGTGCCCGGCTACGACTGGATTGCGGCCGGCCGCCAGGGCCTGACCTTCGCGGACGCCACGTCCGCGGCCTTCGCGCAGCCGATCGACTGGACGAAGATCGACGTTGCGACCTTCTCGTGGCAGAAAGCGCTCGGCGGCGAGGCCGCGCACGGAATGCTCGTGCTCTCGCCGCGGGCCGTGGCGCGGCTCGAAAGCTACGCGCCCGCCTGGCCGCTGCCGAAGGTCTTCCGCCTGACGTCGGGCGGCAAGCTCATCAAGGGCGTTTTCGAAGGCGAGACGATCAACACGCCGTCGATGCTCTGCGTCGAGGACTATCTCGATGCGCTCGGCTGGGCCGAACGCCTCGGCGGGGTCGAGGCGCTGATTGCGCGGGCCGATGCCAACGCGAAGGTGCTCTGGGACTGGTCGGACAGGTCGGGATGGCTGAAAAACCTTGCCGTTGACCCGGCAACGCGCTCGAACACGAGCGTCTGCCTCAGGCTCGCCGGAGACGTGGCGGGCAGGCTCTCTGGCGACGGCCAAGCAGCACTGGTCAAAGCGATCGGGCAGCGTCTCGAGAGCGAAGGCGTCGCCATGGACATCGTGAACCACCGCGATGCGCCGGCGAGCCTGCGCATCTGGACCGGCGCCACGATCGAGCAATCCGATCTGGAAAGCCTCGTCGCGTGGCTCGACTGGGCCTTCGCCGTCGAAAGCGCGCGCCTCGCCAAGGCCGCTTGAGATCATCCGCGGACGCGGTGCGGGATGGCAGCGGCGCGCTTGCCAAGCCGCCCGCTGCAGGCGCCGGCGTCATCGCACACTTAACCGCGTGAGAGGCAGGACGTTCCATGCACAGCCCCCGTGTTCTTATCTCCGACGAACTGTCGCCGGCGGCCGTCCAGATCTTCAAGGATGCCGGCGTCGAAGTCGTGTTCGAACCGTCGCTCGGCCGCGACAAGGAGCGGCTCGAAAAGATGATCGGCGCGTTCGACGGTCTGGCCATCCGCTCGGCGACGAAGGTGACGGCGAAGTTGCTCGCCAGGGCCGACCGCCTCAAGGTGATCGGGCGGGCCGGCATCGGCGTCGACAACGTCGACATTCCGGCGGCGACGGCCAAAGGCGTGATCGTGATGAACACGCCCTATGGCAACGCCGTCACCACCGCCGAGCACGCCATCGCCATGATGATGGCGCTGGCGCGTCAGATTCCCGAGGCGGACCGCTCGACCCAGGCCGGCAAGTGGGAGAAGTCGCGCTTTCTCGGCGTCGAGCTCTTCGGCAAGACGCTCGGCGTGATCGGCTGCGGCAACATCGGTTCGATCGTCGCCGATCGCGCCATCGGTCTCAAGATGCGGGTCATCGCCTACGATCCGTTCCTGTCGCCCGAACGGGCCGTCGAGATCGGCGTCGAGAAAGTCGAGCTTGCCGACCTGCTGGCGCGGTCCGATTTCATCACGCTGCACACGCCGCTCACCGAGCGCACGCGCGGCATCATCGGCGAGGCGGCGCTCGCGCGCATGAAGCGGGGCGTGCGGATCATCAACTGCGCGCGCGGCGGGCTGATCGACGAGGCCGCGCTTCTCAAGGCGCTCAAATCGGGGCATGTGGCGGGTGCCGCGCTCGACGTCTTCGAGGAGGAGCCCGCCAAGGCAAACCCGCTCTTCGGCGCACCGAACCTCATCTGCACGCCGCATCTCGGCGCTGCGACCGGCGAGGCGCAGGAAAATGTCGCCCTGCAGATCGCCGAACAGATGTCGGCCTATCTCAACAAGGGCGCCATCGCCAACGCCGTCAATTTCCCGTCGATTACCGCCGAGGAAGCGCCGAGGCTCAGGCCCTACATCAAGCTTGCCGAGCAGCTCGGCTCCTTCGCCGGACAGCTTACCGAGACCACGATCCAGGGCATCCGCATCGAATACTCGGGGGCCGTCGCCGAGCTCAACGTGCGCCCGATCACGGCGGCGGCCGTGGCAAGCGTGCTGCGCCATCATCTGGGCGAGGGGGTCAACATGGTCTCCGCCGTGGCGCTCGCCGAGCAGCGCGGCATCAAGATCGAGACGACGACGCGCGGACAGGACGGCACCTACGAAAGCTATGTGAAGCTCACGGTCAAGACCAGCGAGTACGACCGCTCGGTCGGCGGGACGGTATTCTCGGACGGCCGCCCCCGCTTCATCCAGGTGCGCGACATCAACATGGAGTTCGAACTCACCCCGCACATGCTTTATGTGCGCAATTCGGACAAGCCCGGCTTCATCGGGCGGTTCGGCACGGTGCTCGGGGAGGCGGGCGTCAACATCGCGACGCTGAACCTGGGGCGCGACCGGCCGGGCGGGGATGCCATCTGCCTCGTGTCGGTCGATGAGCCGATCTCGGACGAGGTGGTCGCCAGGGTGGCGGCGCTGCCGCAGGTGATCCGCGTCAACCGTCTGCGGTTCTGAGCGGCAACGCCGGTCCGGCGATGCCGGGACCAAGGCGTGATCCGCGAGAATCGGCGGTCCAAGGCGCGGTTTTCTTGACCGCAGGCAGCTTCTGTCGTGTTGCGACCGGCAAGAAGGGGAGCCGGTGAGGGGCCGTTCGTGCCGGGTCCAGGAACGCCGACGCCATAATTGGGTCATGAACGCCTCTACTCCGTGGGGCCTGTGGGGCGGGCATCTCCGGATGGGAGGAGTCTGATGCGCATACTGATGGCGGTGGCGGTCGCTGCGCCAATTTCGTTCGGTGCGGCGGCGCAGGCTGCGGACGTGCCCGCCAGCTCGAAAATCGACGGCGTGACCGTGTTCCCGAGCGGCGCCGAAGTCACGCGGGCGGCCAAGGTGAGGATCGAGGCCGGCGAGCATGTTGTGCTCTTCACCGATCTGCCGGCGCAGGCCGTGCCCGGCTCCATCAGGGTCGAGGGCAAATCGACCGGCCGCCTCGAGATCGGCTCGGTCGACACCCGCCGGGTGATGGTGCCGCGCACGGACCCCGCGGCGCAGGCGACGGAGCGGCGGCGCATCGAGGAAGCGATCGAGAAGCTGCGCGACGAGCGGGCGCTGGTCGAGGCACAGCAGAAGGCGGTGCAACGCCAGCTCGCCCTCATCGAGAAGCTGACCGAGCTGCCGCAGCATCCCGCGCCGGTTGGGGCAGGCGGCGCGGCGCAGCCGGATTGGGGACAGCTCCTCACGCTCATCGGCCAGCGCTCCGGCGAGGCGCAGCGGTCGCTCCTGGAGTTCCAGCTCAAATTCCGGGAAATCGATCGCAAGATCGAAGATCTCGAAAAGAAGCTCGCGACGCTCACGCCGGCGCAGGTGGAGCGCACCGAGGTCAAGGTGTTCGTTTCAGCGGGCAACGCGCTCGAGGCCGAGCTGGCCATCCGGTATCAGGTGACGAGCGCAGGCTGGACACCCTATTACGACGCACGGCTTGCGACGGGCGGGCGAAGCGCGCCGGCGAAACTTGCGCTTGTGCGTCGCGCCTCGATCCAGCAGCGCACCGGCGAGGACTGGGTCGATGTCGCTCTGCAGCTTTCGACGACGCGGCCGGGGAGCGGCACGGCCGCGCCGGAGCTTTTTCCGATCACCGTCGACTTCGAACCGGACATTCCGGTTCGCCCGCCACCCGTGGCGGCGCCGGCGCCGCGTGCCCGCATGGAGGCCGAGCGCGCCGGCGAGGATGCGGTCCGCAGCGCCGTCCCCGCCTCCCCGAAGCTCGCCGCCGCGCCCGCCATCGAGCGGCAGGCGCAGGTCGAAGCGGCGCCCTTCCAGGTGACCTTCGCGGTTCCGGGACGCCTCACGGTGCTCGCGACCGGCGAGCAGAAGCGGGCGCAGCTCGACGCGGTCGATCTCGATCCGACGCTGGTCGTGCGCACTGCGCCGCGGGTCAATCCGAAGGCTTTTCTCTACGCGAAGCTCGCGAGCCCGCGCGCGACGCCCTACCTGCCGGGCCAGGTCTCGCTCTTCCGCGACGGCACGTTCGTCGGCAACGGCCGGCTGCCGCAGCTCGCACCCGGCGAGGAGTTCGAACTCGGATTCGGACCTGACGACAACATCCGCGTGCGTCACGCGCTGGTCGAGGAGAAGCGCGGGGAGAGCGGGCTCATCTCGGCATCGAAGACGGATGTCCGGAACTACCGCATCAGCGTGAAGAACCAGCATGAGCGGCCGATTCAGCTCTCGATCCTGGATCAGATCCCGGTGTCGCAGAACCAGGAGATCAAAGTCGATCTCGTGACACGGGTGCAGCCGAGCCGGCAGAACGTCGACGACAAGCGCGGCGTGCTCGCCTGGGACTTCGAGCTGAAGCCCGATGAGGAGCGGGTCCTCGAGTTCGGCTACCGGGTGCAGTGGCCGGCCGCGAAGAAGGTGCAGTACGGCCGCTGATGCTCGGCGCCCGGCCGGTCTTTGGCCGGGCCGCCGGCGGGGCCGATGCCGCCTCGGAAACGGCCGCCGCCGCGCAGCGCGTCAGGCCGGCCGCAGCAGCACATGCTTCTTGCGGCCGAGCGAGAGCTTGATGACGCCGTTCCTGAGATCGGAAAGTCGCAGCTTCGCCTTCTCGTCCTTCACCGGCTCGTCGTTGACGCGCAGCCCGCCGTTCTGGATCTGGCGCCGGGCCTCGCCGTTCGACTTCACGAGACCGGCGGTGACGAAGGCCGCGAGCACGCCGAGCTCGTTGCGCAGATCGGATTCCGGCACCTCGATGGTGGGCAAATCCTCCGCGAGCGTTCCCTGCTCGAACGTCTTGCGTGCGGTCTCGGCGGCGGCTTCAGCCTTGGCGCGCCCGTGCAGGAGCGCCGTCGCCTCGGTGGCGAGCACCTTTTTTGCTTCGTTGATCTCGGCATCCTTGAGGGCTGAGAGGCGCGCGATCTCGTCCATCGGCAGCGTCGTGAAGAGTTTCAGAAAGCGGCCGACGTCGGCATCCTCGGTGTTGCGCCAGAACTGCCAATACTCGTAGGGCGACAGGCGAAAGCCCTCCGGTCCCTCTTCGTTGAGCCAGACGGCGCCGGCTGCCGTCTTGCCCATCTTGGCCCCCGAAGCGGTCGTGAGCAGAGGACAGGTCAAGGCATAGAGCTGATGCGTGCCCATGCGGCGGCCGAGATCGATGCCGGAGACGATGTTGCCCCACTGGTCCGAGCCGCCCATCTGCAGGTTGCAGCCGTAGCGCCGGGCGAGTTCCACGAAGTCGTAGGATTGCAGCAGAATGTAGTTGAATTCGATGAACGAAAGTTCCTGCTCGCGCTCGAGGCGCAGCCTA
>CAYWBX010000163.1:6597-6950 GCA_964456015.1 uncultured Hyphomicrobiaceae bacterium
AGCCGCAGCCGGGCCGAGTCCATGGCCAGCATGCGGTTCACCGAGAAATGCCGTCCGACATCGCGCAGGAACTCGATGTAGTTGAGCGGGGCGAGCCACTCGGCGTTGTCGACCATGAGGGCGTCTGTCGGGCCGGGGCCGAATTTGAGGAAACGGGAGAAGACCGACTTGATGCTCTCCTTGTTCGCCTCGATCTGCTCGATCGGGAGGATGCGCCGGGTCTCGTCGCGGCCAGAGGGATCGCCGACCCGCGTGGTGCCCCCGCCCATCAAGGTGATGGGCTTGCCGGCGCCCGTCGTCTGCAGCCAGCGCAGCATGACGATCGAGAGCAGATGGCCGATGTGCAGGGACGG
>CAYWBX010000164.1:0-6933 GCA_964456015.1 uncultured Hyphomicrobiaceae bacterium
GTGCCGGGGCTGTTCAGCACCGTGACGCCGTGATCGCGCGCGAGGCCGGAGCGCGGTCGCACCTGGCCTTCCGTCCCGGCGGGCAGCTCCAGCATCAGACCGGTCGGCACGGCCACGTGGCGCCCCGGCTTCAGAACGATGGATCGCGCGATTGCGGCCACGAGATCGAGCCCCGCCGCCGCCGCCGACTGATAGGCGGGCAGCGGCAGGCCGGCCGCGTGCGGCAGCTGCACGATCTTGACCCGGATGCGCGGCGTGCGGGGCGCCCCCATCAGGCGCTCCCCGTCGTCTGGGCGAGATGCTCAGCGATCCGCTGCACCAGCCGCCGCGCCACCTCGTCCTTCGCCATGTCGGGCCAGCTCTCGACCCCGGACGCCGAGACAATGTGCACGCTGTTGCGGTCGCCGCCCATGATCCCAGTCTCGGGGCTCACGTCGTTGGCCACGATCCAGTCGCAGCCCTTGGCCTTGCGCTTGCGCCGCGCGTGCTCGATCACGTTTTCGGTCTCGGCGGCGAACCCGACGACGAGCGGCGGCCGCCGCCCCGGGGCTTCATGCGCCACCGTCTTCAGGATGTCCGGGTTCTCGACGAGCTCGAGCTTCGGCGCGCGCGCCTTGGCGTCCTTCTTGATCTTCTCGTCCGCGGCGTTGGCCACGCGCCAGTCGGCGACGGCGGCAGCGAAGATGGCGCAGTCGGCCGGCAACGCCGCCTCGGTCGCCGCCAGCATCTCGCGCGCGCTCTCGATGCGCACAACCCTGACGCCTTTGGGATCGGCCAGCACGGTCGGGCCGCTCACCAAGGTCACGCGCGCGCCGAGCTCGGCCGCCGCCTCGGCGATCGCGTAGCCCTGCTTGCCGGAGGAGCGGTTGGCGATGTATCGGACCGGATCGATCGGCTCATGCGTGGGGCCGGCGGTCACCAGCACATGCCGGCCGGCGAGCGGCCCGGCGCGCCGGTCCCCGCTGTCGAGCATCGCCAGGATGCGCGCCAGGATCTCATGCGGCTCGGCCATGCGCCCCGGCCCCGCCTCGCCGCGCTCGGCCATCTCGCCGCTGTTCGGTCCGATCATGGCGATGCCGTCCGCGAGCAGCGCCGCCACGTTGCGCTGAGTTGCCGGGTTGAGCCACATGCGCGGGTTCATGGCGGGCGCCACCAGCACGGGCTTGTCGGTCGCAAGCAGCACGGCGCTGGCGAGATCGTCGGCATGGCCACCGGCCATCTTCGCCAGCAGATCGGCGGTTGCGGGCGCAACTACGATGAGGTCGGCCTCCCGCGAGAGCCGGATGTGGCCGATCTCGCGCTCGTCATCGAGGCTGAAGAGGTCGACGAAAACGCGCTCGCCGGTGAGCGCGCCGACCGAGAGCTGCGTGACGAACTGGGTGGCGGCCCTGGTCATCACGACCCTGACCGCGATGCTCCGCTCGACGAGCCGCCGGATCAGCTCCAAGCACTTGTAGGCGGCGATGCCGCCGCCGATCACCAGAACGATGCGCTTCTTCTCTGCCACGGGATGCCCTTGCCAATGCCTCGGCAACCGGAAGAAAGCATGTCGGCGCTGTTGCCGCCAGAGGCCGCCCGCCGACGGGCTTAATCAGCTGCTTCGCCCGCACTGGACAGACACGGAAAGCTATACGATGACGCGTTCAACAAGTCGTTGCCTCGTCCTGGCGCCAGGCTCGACCGCGCCGTGCCGCGTTCTGCGGTGCGCGCGAGCACGGCTTGCGCCAACATGACACGACGCCTGAGGCAATCGCCACCCGCTCTGCCGCCGTTTCCTCACCAGGGAGTTTACGCAACAAGATGACTGCGACCGCCTGGCTGCTTCTGATCGTCGTGCTCTTTCTCGACACAGCGTCGCATCTCCTGCTCAAGTCCGCCTCCCTGCGGGCGAGCGCGCAATCCGGGCCCGCGTTCGTGCTGGCGCTTTTGCGCCAGCCGATGCTCTGGCTGACGCTCTTGGCCTTCGTCGCCCTCTTCATCGCCTGGACGGGCTTCATCTCACTGGTGCCGCTGTCGCAGGGCGTCATGGCCGGCAGCATCACCATCGTCGGAGTTATGATCGGCGGCCGCCTGGTCTTCGGCGAGCAGCTGACCGCCGCCCGGCTCACCGCCATCGGCCTCATCTCGGCGGGCGTTCTCCTCGTCGGATGGGGGGCCTGATGCGGCGCGCGGTGCTTCTCGGGTTCCTGGCGCTTCTTGCGATCGACACCCTGTCGAACATCCTGGTCAAGCTCGCCGGCAACCGCATCGGCGCTTGCTGCGGCGCGGCCTGGCTCGACCGCCTCGCCCGCGAGCCGCTGATCCTGGCGATCATCGCGTGCTATATCGCGGCGTTCCTCACCTATACCGGACTGTTGAAGCACGCCCCCGTCGGTCCGGCCTTCGCCGCCGTGCACGGCCATGTCGTCACCGTCCTCGTCTTCTCGCTGGCCGTCTTCGGCGAGCGGCTGACGCTTGTGCAGATAGCAGGCTGCGCGCTCATCGTCGCCGGCATCATTGTGCTTGGGATGACGGAGCGGCTGGAGACGGAGCGCCCAGCGCGGCCGGCCGCGAGCGGCTGATCAGCAGGGCGAGCGCGATCGCGAGCGCCGCGATCAGCGTGAACCAGCCGAAGGCGTTGAGATAGGCGATCATCGCCGCCTGCCGGGTCACCTCCTTCGAAAGCCGGGCGAGACCGCTGGCGGTGGTATAGTCCCAGGCCCCGAGCACCCAGGGCAGCGACAGCGTCTTGTTGTGCGGGCTCACCATCTCGGCCATGCGCGCGTAATTGAGGCCCGTCGAGCGGATCACCTCCGCGACCGAGATCGAGATGAAGAGGCTCGAGGCGATGTTGCGCAAGAGATGGAACACGCTCGAGGCCTCGGGGCGGAAGCGTGGTTCGAGGTCGGAGAACGTGACGACCGTGAGCGGCACGATCACGATGCCGACCGAGGCGCCCTGCAGGATGCCGTTGAGAATGATCTCGAGCGGCGTCACGTCGAGATTGAAGTGCATGAGCCACAGCCCCGAGACGAAGAGCAGAAAGAACCCGGTCGCGATGGAGATCCGGGGATCGAGCCGGTTGATGACCATGGCCGCAAAGAAGCCGATCACGCCGCCGATGCCGCGGCTGCCCACCACCCAGCCGACGAGCGCGTCGGGGAACTCGGCGTATTGCCTGAGCAGGGTCGGCATCAGCACCATCGGTGTGAAGTTGAGCATTCCGAAGAGCATCACCAGGAGATAGCCGAGCGTCAGATTCCGGTTGAAGAGAAGGCGCAGGTCGAGGAAGGGGCGCTCGGCGGTCAGGCTGTGGGCGAGAAAGACATAGAAGGCGAGCGCGGAGACCGCGCAGAAGATCACGATCTCGCTCGACTCGAACCAGTCGAGCCGCTGCCCGCGGGCGATCACGTACTGCAGCCCACCCAGCGCCACCGACAGCGACAGGAAGCCGATCCAGTCGAGGCGCGCCTTCTCGGCCGGCCGCTCGGCCGGCAGCGCGACGAGCATGCCGAGGAAGGCGACGAGGCAGACCGGCACGAGGATGTGAAAGGCCCATCTCCACGAATAGAGCTCGGCCAGCTGGCCGGCGAGCGTCGGCCCGATCACCGGCCCGATCACCACGCCGATGCCGCTGAGCCCGAGCACGAAGCGGTGCTGGTGACGCGGAAAGATGTCCATGACGATGGACTGGTTGAGCGGGATGGTCGGCGCGCCAAACGCGCCCTGCAGAATGCGCCAGAAGATGAGCTCTTCGAGCGACTGCGCGAAGCCGCACATCAGCGTCGCCACACCGAAGCCGCCGATGCAGCCGCTCATGGCGGCCTTGCGGCCGAAGCGGGCGACGAGCCAGCCGGTCATCGGCGTCGCGATCGCCGTCGCCAGGATGTTGAAGGTGACGATCCACGACACCTCGTCGGCCGTTGCCGACATGGCGCCCTGGATCTGCGGCAGCACGGTCGAGACGACAAGGATCGTGGTGAAGTAGAGCGTGACGGTGAGCATCCCGCTGACGAGGCAGCAGGCCCGCTGAAAGGCCGGGATCTCGATCACTGGCGCGTCCGCGCTCATCGCCAGGCTCCGCAAGGGTCGGATTATGTTGGCGCGACCCGACCGTTCTGGCCAGGAGGCCTGCGGCTTGGCCTTACCGAGGGCGGATGACAGCCGCCCTCCCCCGTGCGAGGGTGCCGGCCATGCCGTTGTCGCTCCGCCCTGTTCACGCCATGTTCAGCCAGCAAGGGACACGGTTGGGTGAGACACGACAGGCGAGGGCGGCCCAGGCTGTGATGTGGCATCGCTCCACCGCGATCGGAGACAGGAACGATGAGGAAGTCGCTGCAACTGCTGCTGCGCACGAGTGCGATCGCGCTCGCGGCCCTGGCGGCCTCGCCGGGCGAACCCGTCCGCGCGCAGGCCCCGCCCGAGAACGGTGAGACCGTCGACATCCAGATCTTTTACGAGGCGCTGGAGCCCTATGGGCGCTGGTTCGAGCATCCGCAGTATGGCTTCGTCTGGTCGCCCGACGTCGATCGCAACTGGCGGCCCTACACACGGGGACGCTGGGTGTTCACGGAGGAATATGGCTGGTACTGGGAGGCCGAGGAGCCGTGGGGCTGGGCCGTATTCCACTACGGCCGGTGGTTCCTCGATGACGATGCCGGCTGGATCTGGGTTCCAGGAACCGAATGGGCGCCAGCCTGGGTCGCCTGGCGGCACAGCGATCAGCAGATCGGCTGGGCGCCCTTGCCGCCGGAGGCGGAGTGGCGCGGCGGCGAGCTCTATTTCTCCGAGAGCTACTACGACAGTCCGCGCTATGTGGTCGCCTGGTCCTTCGTTCCGATTGCGGCGCTCACGGCCTACAGCATTTATCGATTCATCCATTCCCCATCCCGCAACTACGTTTATCTGCGCAATACGCGGTGGGTCCCGAGCCATCGCTTCGTCGGCAGGCGCATCTATAACGTCGGACTGGATCGCACGCGGTTCGAGCGCATCACGCGGCGTCCTCTCAACCCGGTTCGCATCGTCACCGTGCCGCGCCCCGAATTGCTGCGGCCGAACGTGCGGGTGCCCCGCCAGCCCGGCGTGATCCAAACCTACAGACCCAACATCCGCGGAACGCCGGCGACCGTACCGCCGCCGCGCCTCAGCGAGCCGCCGCGGCGCGACTGGCGGCACGGCCGTCCGGGCGTCGCCCAGCCGCCGTTCCCGCGGCCGGGCCCAAGCAGCGTCCCCCCGGGCCCCAGCACCGTCCCGCCCGGCACCGGCCCACGGGCGCCGATCGCCGCTCCGCCCCGTCAGCCGACGCCGCAGCCGCCCCCCGTCGCCCAGCCGCCGCGCCAACCACCGCCGCAGCGCCCGCCGGTCGCAGGTCAGCAGTTGCCGCCGCCTCCGGGGAGCCCGCCGTCGACGCAACCGCGGCCGGCGCCCGCATTCACGCCGCCGCGGCAGCCAACCCCACCCGTCGTCCAACCGCCGCGTCAGCCGCCGCCGGTCGCGCAACCGCCGCGTCAGCCGACACCGCCCATTGCCGCACCGCCGCGCCAGCCAACCCCGCCCGCCGTCCAGCCACCGCGCCAGCCGCCGCCGCCGGTCGCACAGCCCCCGCGCCAGCCGCCGGTCGCGCAACCGCCGCGGCCCCAGCCGAGCGGCCCGCCGCCCGGCGCGGGTAGCCGGCCACAGGCAGCGCCGCCGCAGCAAGGCGATCCGCGGCGCCGTCCCCCTCCGCCCGAAGGCGGCTCGAGCTCGCAGCCGCGTTAGCTCGGACCGATCGCGGCTTCGGGCGAGTACCGTTCGGATTGCGGCGACGCGCGGGCCTACGAGGTGCGGCGTGATCCGGTCGCGTGCGGAGCCGCCGCCGGCTGGCCCCGCGCATCGGCCGGTTCCCGGCAGCGGCCGAGGGTCGCTTCGAGGAGCGGAGCGCCGGTCAACGCCCCTTGAAGCGCGGCGCGCGCTTCTCGATGAAGGCCTCGCGGCCCTCGATCCAGTCGGCCGAATTGTCGATCTCGTCGACCTGCGCCCGCGCGATGCCGCCGATCTCGGTCGGGCTTTTTGGCAGCGTCTGGCTGGCCCAGCGTTTGAGCGCGCGCGAGGGCAGCGGCGCCGTCGCCGCAATGCGTTCCGCCCAGTCCATGGCTGTGCCGCGCAGCTCCGCCGCCGGCACCACCTTATTGGCGTAGCCGACCTCGTAGGCGCGCCGGGCGTCGATGGTCTCGCCGAGCAACAGAAGCTCCATGGCGATCTTGTGCGGAATCCGCGTCACGAGATTGGTGATGAGGCCGCCGGAGAAGCCGACCTTGACCTCCGGGTAGCAGAACTTGGCCGTGTCGGCGCAGATCATCAGGTCGCACATGGTGGTGAGCACCATGCCGCCGCCGATACACCAGCCCGCGACCGCCGCAATCACCGGCTTGTCGACGAAAACGCCGACTCCCGGGATGCCGTGGTAAAGCCCCCGCGGCGGATGCTGCAGGTCCGCGCCCGCGCAAAAGGCCTTCTCGCCGGCCCCGATCAGCACCGCCACGCGATCCTCGGGCGTGGCCATCAGCCGCTTCCAGCACTCGGCAAGGCCATCCATCATGGCGTTGTCCATCCGGTTCATCTTCTCCGGACGGTTGAGGGTGATGACGGCGATGCCGTTGGCGGACTCGTAAGTGACGGCGGACATGGGCACACTCCGATCGGACCGACTTCACAGATGGCGCCAGCAAGGACGCAGATTGATTGCGGCGTCAATGCATCCGGTCAACGGCACCCGAGGCCAGGCTGCGGGCAACCCGCGCAGCCCGCGACGAGAGCCGCGCCCTCAGCGCCGCGCCCCGCCGCCTGCTCGGATACCCTCGCAAACGATGCCGCTTTGGCGAAACGCGGCGATCTCCTCGGCGCTGTAGCCCGCCTCGCCAAGCACCGCATCGGTATCCGCGCCGGGCAGGCGCGGCGCGAACTCGACCGAAC
>CAYWBX010000165.1:0-6921 GCA_964456015.1 uncultured Hyphomicrobiaceae bacterium
CTTGAGCTCCTTGAGCTCGCGGATCATGCGCTCCCCGAAGGTTTCCCGGCCGGTCGACTTGGGGGGCTCTTCCCGGAGATACGGATGAGCCATGAGCCGTTCGAGGAGCTCCTCCTGCACCGACCCGGCAGCCGCGAGCCGCCCGATGATGCCGGCGCGGGCAACGTCCGGCTGCTCATTCTGCAGCAACCTGATTGCTAGTTGTCGACCATTCCGGTCGATCGCTACCGAGCGCGGGCGTCGGGCGCGACCAATGCGGCGGCGTTTCGCTGAGCTCCAGGATCGGGGCCAGATGGCGCAGCGGCCCGCTCTGCGGCCGGGACTCCATGCGCATAGTGTCAATCTCGGCTTCGCTGATTCCGTGATCGAACCCTGGGAAGGCCACCTTGCCCTGACGGTAGATGAACATTCCCGACTGACAGAGTGAGACCCGCACATGATAGCTGCCTCCCTCTCCGGCGCGGCGTGCCAGGGCGAGCAGAACGCCATAGGCGGCAAGATAACCAGTGGTATAGTCGCAGGCGGCGCCCGGCAGCAGGGCTGGTCCGTCCGGCCGGTCGCGGATCCGGCCATCATGCAGAAGGCCGGTCATCGTCTGGGCGACCTGCTCCCAGCCCGCGCGATGGCTGAAGGGGCCGTCGGCTCCATAGCAGCTGACCGAGGTGTAGATCAGCCCTGGCCGGATGCGGATCAAGTCGTCAGGCGCAAAGCCGAGTTTGGCGAGCGTTCCCGGTCGGTAGCCCTGGGAGAAGACATCGGCGCTTCTGACGAGGGCCTTCAGTCGGGAAGCATCATCGGCGGCTTTAAGGTCAAGGAAGCAGCTGCGCTTGCCATGGCTTGTGTCGATGACGTGCTCGGGGATCTGAGGCAGGCGCTCCGCCGTGACCATCAACACCTCGGCACCGTGTTCCGCCAAGGTGCGCGCCGCGACGGGGCCCGCCAGGATGCGCGTGAGATCCAGGACCCTGATGCCGCTCAGCGGCCTCGGGCCATCGGGCATTGCCTCCGGCGGACTGTCGCCGAGCTTGATGATCTCGACGATGGGCTTGGCGGCGAGCACCTTGCCGTGCTCGCTTTGCAGCCACTCCGCGTTCGTGCGCACCATCCCCCCGCAGACACGATGTTCGTCCATGGCCGCTTCGAGATCGAGCGCATTCCACCTTGCGACCGCGGCAGCGACAGACGGCGGGCTTGGCTCGCACCCAAGGAGCTTCAGCATCCGCTCTCTAAGGTTTGGAAGCCCGAAATGCGGCAGCACCCAGCGTCCGTCCTTTGTCGGCCAGGGCTGCGTGATCGCCCGCATGGCATGGTGGTCACGGTTCACAACGGTGTGCCAGCGACCATCGGAGCCTAGCCGCTGAATATAGTCGGAACTTTTCAAACCTGCGGCGACACGGCGGACATCGACCCCCACCTTCTGTCTGCGGCCCGTCTTCATTTCCCAGATGTCGTTGACAGCGATGCCGACACCGGCGAGCACGGCCCCGCATGTTTCGCCGAGGCGAAAACTCGTTGCGAGCACCGGGTCGGCGCCCCGAAGCGATACCTCCTCATGGGGAGGCATGCCGCGGCCGCGAACTGCCATGACTTCCTCAAGCGCGGTTCCCATCTTTGCCTCGTCAGATTGCGGCGGGCCAGTCGCGTTCCATACTGTCCCGTTCGGTTCCTTGCGTCCACGCCATCGCAGATCTGACGAAAGCCAGTCGTCGACTGAAGGGTCGCCTTGACCTGCCGAAGCTTTCAGGCTCTTTCTGCGCGCAATCGAAGCCTGAGTTTCAAGGGCCCGCCATGGCGATCGAACGCTACAACGCACCCGCCCGTGAGAAGCACTGGCAGAAGGTCTGGGACGACAAGCAGATCTTCAGGACCTCGACGGATACAACACGACCGAAGTGCTATGTGCTCGAGATGTTCCCCTACCCGTCCGGGCGCATCCACATGGGGCACGTGCGCAATTACACAATGGGCGATGTGCTGGCGCGAACGAAAAGGGCGAGGGGGTACAACGTCCTGCACCCCATGGGATGGGATGCGTTCGGCATGCCGGCCGAAAACGCCGCCATGGAGCGCAAGACGCATCCGAAAAAATGGACCTACGAGAACATCGCCGCCATGAAGGCACAGCTCAAGTCCATGGGGCTGTCGCTCGACTGGAGCCGAGAGATCGCCACGTGCGATCCGTCCTATTACGTGCACCAGCAGCGGATGTTTTTGGACATGTATGCCAAGGGTCTCGCCTACCGCCGCAAGGCCAAGGTGAACTGGGACCCGGTGGATCAGACGGTGCTTGCGAACGAGCAGGTCATTGACGGCCGGGGTTGGCGCTCCGGCGCGCTTGTCGAGCAGCGGGAGCTCGAACAGTGGGCTTTCAAGATCACGGCCTACAGCCAGGAGCTGCTCGATTCTCTCCAAACGCTCGAGAAATGGCCCGAGAAGGTGCGATTGATGCAGGCGAACTGGATCGGGCGCTCTGAAGGGCTCGTCGTGCGCTGGCGGCTCCAGGGCGATGCCGTTCCATCGGATCAGTCTGTGCTCGAAGTCTATACCACGCGTCCCGACACGCTCTTTGGCGCCTCGTTCATGGCGGTCTCGCCTGACCATCCCCTCGCCATCTCGGCTGCGAAAACCAACGCCGCTCTCGCGGAGTTCTGCAGCGAGTGCCGCCGCATGGGAACGTCGCTCGCCGACCTCGAGAAAGCCGAAAAAAGGGGCTTCGACACCGGCATTAAGGCCATCCATCCGTTCGATCCTGGCTGGCTGGTGCCCGTTTACGTCGCGAACTTCATTCTCATGGAGTACGGGACCGGAGCCATTTTTGGCTGCCCCGGTCATGATCAGAGGGACATCGAGTTCGCCAAGAAAATGGGCCTGCCGATCATCCCTGTGGTTGGGCCGAAAGAGCCAGACCTGCGCGAGAAGATCGTGGCCCGTATCCACGAAGGAACCGCTTATCTCGACGACGGCGTCATGATCAACTCGCGGTTTCTGGATGGGTTGACGCCAAAAGAGGCGTTCGACGAGGTCGCAACACGCCTCGGCAAAGAGACGATTGACGGAAAGCCGGTCGCGGAACGCAAGGTCAACTTCCGGCTCCGCGACTGGGGCGTGTCACGCCAAAGATACTGGGGTTGTCCGATCCCGGTGATCCACTGCGCGTCCTGTGGGATCGTGCCGGTACCGGCGCACGATTTGCCGGTGACCCTGCCGGAGGATGCCACGTTCGACGCTCCCGGTAATCCGCTCGACCGGCATCCGACCTGGAAACACGTCGACTGCCCGAAATGCGGTCAAAAGGCCGTTCGCGAGACTGACACCATGGACACGTTCGTGGACAGTTCGTGGTATTTCGCCCGTTTCACCGCGCCCGATGCCAAGACTCCGACCGATCGCGCGGCGCTCGACTACTGGATGCCGGTGGACCAATACATCGGCGGCATCGAGCATGCGATTTTGCACCTTCTTTATTCCCGATTCTATTACAGGGCGATGGGCGAGACGGGCCATGCAGGCGGAAAGAACCTGCGGGAGCCTTTTGCTGCCCTCTTCACCCAGGGCATGGTGGTTCACGAGACGTACAAGTCGGAGACGGGTGCATGGCTCCTGCCCGCCGAGGTTCGAATCGAAGGGGAGGGCGATCAGCGCAAGGCAATCGAGATCGCCACCGGGCGACCGGCCGAGATTGGCGCGATCGAGAAGATGTCCAAGTCGAAGAAGAACCTGGTCGACCCCGATGACATCATCACCCACTACGGGGCCGACTGTGCGCGGTGGTTCATGCTCTCCGACAGTCCGCCGGACCGCGACGTCATCTGGACGGAGGCCGGCGTTGCTGGCGCCAGTCGATTCATCCAGCGGATTTGGCGTCTGGTGAACGACGTTTCAGAACGGACGGCAGGTAGTCCCGCTGCGCCGGATTCAAATTTGACCGGGGAGGCGCTCAATCTGCGACGGGCGGCGCACAAGGCGCTCGATCAGGTCGGTCGCAACATCGAGGCGCTTCGGTTCAACGTCGCCGTTGCTCAGATCTACGAGCTGGCGAACGCCCTTTCCGCCAGTCTTGCGAAGACCGGGGAGGGACTGGCGGCGGTGCAACGCGAGGCTGTCGAGATCCTGGTTCAATTGATGGGCCCCATGATGCCGCATTTGGGCGAAGAGTGCTGGGCGCGGCTGGGTTACAACACCCTTCTGGCAGAACAGCCCTGGCCGAAGGCCGACCCGGCCATGCTCGTTGACGATACAGTTGTCATTGCCGTACAGGTCAATGGAAAGAGGCGGGACGAAATGTCGGTATCGCGATCGGCATCCAAGGATGAGATCGAAGCCGCCGCATTGGCACTGGACGCGGTTAGGAGAGCGCTGGACGGCAAGGCGCCCAAGAAAGTGATCGTGGTGCCGCAGAGGATCGTGAATGTCGTCGTCTGAGGCGAAGGACGGAATGCGCAACGGTCGGGTGTCGTCCCGGGGGCCGTTGGTTTGTGCTGCGCAAGCCGTGTTCATCCTTTGCCTCGGCGTCCTCGGGGGCTGCGGCGACGCAGGGTTCAGGCCGATGTATGCGGCGACCGCCGGAAACGCGCGACTCGACGAGAAGCTTGCGTCCATCGAGGTGGCTCCCATTGGCGGTCGTACCGGACAACGCCTGCGTAACGAGTTGATCTTTCAGAACACAGGCGGGGGCGCTCCGAAACCGCCGCGCTATCGCCTGGAGATTGTGCTGAGGGAGTCGAGCGGCGCGACGCTGGTGAAGACGACCGGCGAGTCGGCGAGTTCGGTGCTAAATCTCGACTCCACGTTCCGCTTGGTCGACCTTGAGCGGCGCAAGGTCGTGTTCGAAGGAACGAGCGCGTCGCGGGCCAGTTTCGATCGCTTCAACACCATCTACTCGAACGTTCGTGCCGCAGACGATGCCGCCGAGCGGGCGGCGAAAACCATGGCGGACGAGATCAAGACGAGAGTTGCCGCGTTCTTGTCGCGCGAGGGAGCGTGACGTTGGCGCCGTTGCGGGACGGGTCCAGGAGAATTGGGCGATGGTCGCCGTCCGCGACCAAGGCTTAGGCGAGTGGCTAAAGCGCCATTCCGCGAGAATTCGCGCCTATCTCGTGTTCGGGACCGATCCCGGATTGATCGGTGAAAGGGCGCGAGCGCTCGCTGCGACGCTGGCGGCACGGGAGAACCCACCCGGCGAGATTGTTCGGATTGACGAGGCTGATCTCGATGCAAGTCCAGACAGGCTCGCGGTGGAGCTGCTCACCGTTCCAATGTTTGGCGGCGTGAAGATCGTGAGAACGGCGGCGGGTCGTCTCGTCAATGCGCAGACCGTGAAACCGCTCATCGGTGGAAGTTCCCTCGCCGGATTTCTCATCGTCGAAGCCGGGAGCCTGCGCAAGGACGACGGTTTGCGTGCTCTTTTCGAGAAGAGCGAGGCGGCAGCGGCCATCGCGTGCTATTCCGATGACGGCGCTTCGCTTTCCGACCTCGTCAGCGAGGTGCTGACGTCGGTGCAGGTCGAAATCGATCCGGATGCCAGGTCCGAATTGATCAACAGACTTGGGGCCGATCGAGCCCTGTCGCGTAGCGAGCTCGAGAAGCTGTCGCTTTATGCGCTCGGAAGCAGCAGGATCACCTTGGATGATGTCGAGGCAGTGGTTGGAGATGCGTCCGAACTGGCCATCGATGTCGTGCTCGCCGCCGCGGCCAGTGGCGACGGAGCAAGAGCGATTGCCGAGTTTGAACGGGTTGTCGCTGCCGGAGAGAGCCCCCAAGCCGTCATTCTTGCCGCCGCACGCTACTTCCAACGCCTGCACCGGGTCCGTTTGGGACTAGACCGCGGGCAAGGTCTCAATGACACCCTGCGCCAGCTTCAACCGCCCATGCATATGAGGCAAAGACACGCTTTCGAACGGGCGTGTCGTCGATGGACCGCGCAGGCTCTCGTCGCAGCGCTTGAGAGGGTCTACCAAGCGGCCAGGGCAGCCAGAGCATCCGCGACCTTGGAGGTCGTTCACGCCGAACGGATGCTGCTGGAGCTGGCGCGGCTGGCCTGCCGCGGTGGCGAAGTGCAATCGGTTGGCACGTGAGCGCAAAGCGCCAGCCGGCCGGTGCCCCCCGGCGAGGCAAGCAGTTCAGCCGGGTGTGGTCTCAGGGCATCACGGCAGTTTCTCGATCGGCGTGTCCGGTCTTGACGGCTTGCCTCATGCCGTCCCCTTCGTCAGATTGAGATGTGCAGCATCGCGGTCACGGAAGGGTCTAAACGCGAACTCCGGAACATTTTTTCATTCCGCTTTCCCTCGCGAATCACGCAATGTCCGCGGCGGTAGAATAATGTTTGGCGTTTGGCTCGATGCGGACAACCTCCGACAACGCGAAGGAACCTGACATGCGCTTGCTCTCAACTCTCACCGCCGCTCTTTTTGCTGGCTCTCTCCTCGTTATTGGCTCGTCTGGTGTCGCTGAGGCCAAGAAGGCGGCTGGTCCCAAGAAGTCATACTTTGGTTGCGTGGTTGGCAAAGAGAGGTGGGATGCCAGCGTCGGCAAGTGCGTCGCGGCAAAGCCGGTGAAGAAGGTTGCCAAGAAGGCGGCTAAGCCGAAGGCCAAGAAGAAGGCCTGAGCGGCTATCACTTCGCCGTTGGCCGGTGTTGAATTTGCGACGCGGGAGGCCGAGCGTGTCCCGCGTCGCTGCATTTTGACTTCGGACCACTGCGGCTGCCCCGCAAGCGGAGACGGCGCGGGTAGACCGGGCCGCATGCGGGGGTGGGGTACCGCCAGGATGCGGGATGTGCCCGTACAAGTGGCACAGGAGCGCTTTGCGCTGCGGGTCGGCCGCCCCGACATGGGCGCAGTGGCACCTCGCGGGCGAACGGTGCTATAGGGTCTGTACTCGGCCGGGCCGTCGGCGAGCCGACAGCCGACCGGAACCGGGCACCC
>CAYWBX010000166.1:0-2378 GCA_964456015.1 uncultured Hyphomicrobiaceae bacterium
ACATGGGGCACGATGCCGTGCGAGGCGTGGAAGCGCTCGCAGAGCTCCGCCGCCAGCCACCAGGCGAGACCCCGACCCTGTCGGCTTGCCCGATATTGCTCGAAGGCGTGCCGGACCGAGGTTGTCATTTGCCCGCTAGCCAGTCTGCTCGCGCAGCCGGGAGACGAACCGCTCCGCCGCCTGGTACCAGCCGTCGAGCCGGTCCGCCACCTCCTCGATGCGCGGGATCCGGCTTTGGAGCTTCACGTACCAGTCGCCGCTGCTCATGCTCTCGCGGTCGACCTCGCCGCCGAAGGCCCGCGCCAGCTCCTCGATATAGGCGCGGGCAAGGTCCTTGGGGGCCGACCTGCTGGCCGCCTCGGTCCAGACGCCGCCATCGCGCTGGATATAGCCGAGGTTGACCTCCGTTCCGCCGCCGGGCGAAGCCCAGCGCAGAATGAGCGAGCGGCGAAACTCGGCCTTGACGCCGATCGCCGCCAGCCGCGAAAGGAACTGCTCCAGCCGCTCGGGCAGGTCCGCCCGCCGCTCGGCCATGGCTTCGAGGAACCGCTCCTTGCTGATCGTCGACGGGGCGGCGAGCTTCGGTCGCGCCGTGGTCGCCGGGCTCAAGACGCTGACGCGGTGGTCCTCCACCCGGACGATCGCCCGCTCGACCAGTTCGGTCCGGGCGAGGGTGGAGGGGACGACCAGGAAGGCACCGGTTTCCGGGACGCGGTAAACTGCGAGCTCGACCAGGGCGAAGGTAAAGCGGAAGCCGGCATAGGCCTGCAGCATCTCGGCAAGCCGCGCCATCTCGGGGCGGATGCCGTCGCCGGCGACCAGGACCATGATCTCGCCGCGCCCGAGGTTGCGGTTGACCGCGTCGATGAACGATACTTCGTCCGGCCTCTGCGATTCGGGGAAGAGGTCGAGGAGGGATGCCGGCCGCGGCCTCCCGTCGAGGTCGGGCGCCCCCGCCATCCGCTGCAGATCCTCGTAGCTCATCTCGAACAGGCAGGAGGCATAATCGAGCGCCTGGGCGATGACCTTGCGTCTCGCTTCGGGGTTCCGCCAGAGCTTGGTCTCGACCATGATCACGTCGCCCTCGGGCGACATCAGCAGGTTGTCGACCGGGCCGTGCGGCGTGGCGAGCTCCATGCAGATGGCGACCGGCTCGCCGAAGCCGGGCTCGATCTCGCCGACCGGCAGGCAACCGGGCTGCCGGTGCACCAGCCGCTGCAGCCAGGCCTCGTCGAACTGGCCCTTGCCCTTCTCCGCGAGCGGCACCGGCTCGAGACGGCTCGCCGAGCCCTCCGATCCGACCAGCAGCGGCCGACCCCTGGTTCCGTTCGCCATCAGAAACGTCCTGGCCGATCGATAAGGGGAATCGGGGACCGGTGGCACCGCCCGACCGGGACGGCAGGGCAGGCTATCCCGATTTGGGATAATCCGGAAGTCGAATTACCGGCTTCGGGGTCGCCGCTGTTCCGGGCGCCCGGATGCCGAGATCCCCGTTTGGCAAGAAGTACCGAAGGCTGCGCGCCCTGCTGGTCGAGGCGCGGCGAACCGCCGAGCTGACCCAGGCCGATGTCGCCAAGCGGCTGGCTCGTCCGCAATCCTTCGTCTCCAAGTACGAGACCGGCGAGCGGCGCATCGACGTCATCGAGTTCCTCGATATCGCGCGGGCAATCGGCGCCGACTGGGCCGCTCTGCTGAGGCGGCTCGAGCGCAGCAAGGGCACCTGACAGGCCGGGGCGGGCGACGGTCGGTCTCTTGGCCGGGCCGGATGCCGAAGGCGGGCAGCCGCACGTCGCGGATCGCCTGGCGCGGCGGGAGCGTGCTGAGAACCTTGGCCCGTCGCCCGTGGAATTCAGGCGATGAAGCTCGCTGGGGTCTCGCAACTGAAAGGTGATCGGCGGCATCGGGCTTTTCCGTCCGCCACACAGGCTTGCCCCGGCCAGGAAGTCCAGTTCTTTCCGGTGAGCGAGGCCCATAGGGGCTTGTTGCTTCTACTTTATAGATCGGGATACGACGTTATTCTTGGTTTCAGGACTGGACGTACCGGCGGGTCGTGATGGAATAATGTTCAGCGCCTGCGTGCCAGGAAGCGCTGGTCGCAGCAGGGACAGCCACCACCGTCCGCGCTCTTTATGTGACTACACAATTCAGAATGGCTCGAACAATAGTTGAGCCAGTCGCGGTCGCTCGCCCTTTGTCCCATGACCGAAACGCTTGCAAAGTTGGCCCATCTGTCCGTGTCGGCAAGTGGCTACGTAATGAGGCCGGTTTCCGCATTAGAATTGCCGGATCGACAACCTGACGCGAAAAGCTATGCCTGTGGTCGTTTCGCTTCTGTCGTTCTGGGGCAAGGCGAATCCCTTGCGTGGCGAAGCGCCGCG
>CAYWBX010000166.1:2388-6914 GCA_964456015.1 uncultured Hyphomicrobiaceae bacterium
GCGCTTCCATCCGCTCGCGTATCACAGCCTCGATGTCGCCGCAGTCGGCCAAGTGCTGCTGCAACGACATCCAGGTTTACAGACCATTGCCAAGAGGTTGGCTCTGCCGGCGGAGCAGTTAGGGCCGCTGGCGACGTTTCTCTTGGCGATCCATGATCTGGGCAAGTTTTCGCGGATGTTCCAAGCGAAGGTGCCGGAACTTTTCCCGCCGGCACTGGGGGAACTGCCGAAGGGCGTCGACCCGGGCCATGCCAAGGCGGCGCGGCTGTTTTGGGACACAGTCGTTCGCGGCGATTTGGACTCTTTCGGCATTGAGGCAGAGCCGTTCGCGCTTACCGCCCTTGCCTACGCCTGCTTCGGCCACCATGGCGAGCCGGTGTCGCTATTGGATGACCGGACGGCGCGCTCGCTTTTCGGCCAAGGCGGCCTTGCCGCAACGCGAACGTTCATTGAGACCTGCGTCGAGCTGTTTCTCGGCGACGCACTGATCGAGCTCGACGAGAATCGAGCGCGTCGGACCTCGTTCGCGTTCGCCGGGCTCGCGGTCCTGGCGGACTGGATCGGCTCGAAACAGGACTGGTTTCCTTACGAGCAGCCGAGCCGGAACCTGGCGGATTACTGGCAGGCCTGCGCGATGCCCCGAGCCGAGCGCGCGGTGCGTGAAGCAGGTGTGCTTCCGGCAAGGCCGCGCGCCATGACCGGCTATCGCGAGCTGACTGGCCGAATCGGCTTCACTCCGACGCCGATGCAGCGGTGGGCGGAGACTGTGGCAATTCCGGACGGCCCGGCGCTCTTCGTCATCGAGGATGAAACGGGCAGCGGCAAGACCGAGGCGGCGCTCATGCTGGCGCATCGCCTGATTGCAGCGGGCCGCGCGTATGGCCTCTACATCGGGCTGCCGACGCAAGCCACAGCGAATGCGATGTTCGACCGGCTCGGTGCGAGCTACCGCAATTTGTTCGACGTGGCGGCAAGACCATCGCTGGCGCTCGCACACGGTTCGCGCGATTTGCACCCCGGCTTTCGCGCGGCGGTGATCCCGGCCGGTCGGCGCGAAGGAGGCTACGATGGCGATGATGCGCCCGAAAACGTGACCGCCTCGGCCGCCTGCGCTGCATGGATTGCCGACGATCGCCGCCGGACCTTCCAGGCCGATGTCGGTGTCGGCACCGTCGATCAGGCGATCCTCGCCGTTTTGCCCAGCCGTTTCCAGTCCTTGCGCCTCCTCGGCCTTGGGCAACGGGTCTTGATCCTCGACGAGATCCATGCTTACGACGACTACATTCAAACCGAGCTCGCGACCCTGCTTGAGTTCCAGGCGGCGCAGGGCGGCTGCGCCATCCTTCTATCGGCGACGCTGCCTGCGACTATGCGTCGAAAGCTGATCGCCGCTTTCCGCAAGGGGCTCGGTGACGATCCGGCCAATAACGCCACTGCTTGCGCCGCCTATCCGTTGGCCAGCGTCGCCGCACACGGGTATATCGGCGCTGAGCCGTCGGGCCCTCGCGCGAGACCGTGGCGACCTGCGGCGGTACCGGTGCGATTCCTGCGCAGCCCGGGCGAGGCATTGGCGGAAGCCGAACGCGCCCTCGGCGAGGGTCGGTCGGTGCTCTATGTCCGCAATGCCGTCGACGACGCCATCGAGGCGGCCCAGGCGCTGAGAGACCGAGGTCTATCGCCGCTTCTCTTCCATGCGCGCTTCGCACTGTGCGACCGCCTGCGCCGCGAGGCCGAGGTGATGTCATTGTTTGGCGCGCGACGCATCGCAGGGACGCCACGCATTCTGGTGGCGACCCAGGTGGTGGAGCAGTCACTCGACCTCGACTTCGATCTCATCATCAGCGATCTTGCCCCGGTCGATCTGCTGATTCAGCGGGCGGGCCGCCTCTGGCGTCGTGAACGCGCTGGGCGGTCTGGCCCGTGCGAATTCCTTGTCGTATCGCCCGACCCCGTGGAGACGGCCGAACTGGATTGGTTCGCGCGCGATTTCCGCCGCGGGGCCGCCGTTTACCCCAATCATGCCTTGTTGTGGCTGAGCGCCCGCGAACTGAAGGCGCGTGGCTGCATCCCCGGCCCGGATGGTCTCCGGGATTTGATCGAATCCGTATACTCAGAGGATGCGATGAGCCACGTACCGGCCGCCTTGTCGCGCCGCTGGATTGAGGCGGAGGGCCGAGCCGGCGCGGCGAAGGCCATCGCTCGGTCGAACGTGCTGAACCCGGCTGCTGGCTACGCCCGCGAGGGCGGCAGGTGGGATGAAGACGTTCGCACCCCGACCCGCCTCGGCGAGGAGCAGACAACCCTGCGTCTGGCACGGCTTGAGAACGGACGCATTGTGCCCTGGGCGGCAGACCATTTCGACGCGAGAACTGAGGACTGGCGGCTCTGGCGACTGAGCGAGGCTCAAGTTCTGCGGACTCGCGTCATCGGTGAGGCGAATTGGCAAGACGAATTGCGCCCAATGGTGGCCGCCGCTAAGGCGGCGTGGTCGAAATGGGACGACGACATCGTGCTCGTGCTGCTCGAACCGGCGGCAGAATCAGGATTTTGGCGGGGCGCAGCCCGCGGCCCCAAGGGCCAACTTGAAATATTCTACGACACCCTAGGCCTTCGCTTTTAGCGAGCAGGTCGGGCGAGTTATTCTTGCGCCTTATGAACGATATGGGGAATCATTGTGCGCGCGACCTTCTGGGGGGTGACGTTGGCAGCCGAGGTTTCATCGCTCAATCTCGTTAGAGATGCATGGATTCCGCTCCGGCGTCGCAGCGGCGCGGTCGAGTGGGTCGCTCCCTGGCAGGTTACTGACGGATTCGCTGCCGATCCGTTCGTCTCCATCGCGGCGCCCCGCCCTGACTTCGCCGGCGCCCTCACAGAGTTCCTGATTGGTCTGCTTGCCACCACCGCGGCGCCCCACGACGAAAAGGCTTGGCGCGGTTGGTGGGTGAGCCCGCCGTTGCCCTCGGTGCTGAAAGCGGCTTTCGAGACCATTGCGCATGCTTTCGAGCTCGACGGGCCGGGACCGCGCTTCATGCAGGACCTCGACGCCGAGTTCGACGGCGAAGAAAAACCGGTCGCCGCACTGCTGATCGATGCTGCCGGGCGACATCACGCTCAAGAAAAATACCGACCTGTTCGTCAAGCGTGGCAGAGCGGCTGCGCTCAGCCGCGCCGTCTCTGCCATGGCGCTCTATTCACTGCAAACGTATGCCCCTTCGGGTGGGCAAGGGCATCGGACATCGCTACGCGGCGGCGGCCCGCTGACGACATTGGTCGCACTGCAGGATAGTGCGGGTCGCGACACATTGTGGGGTCGGCTGTGGCCAAATGTCGAGACCCGCGAGCAGATCGAAGCGCGCGCAGTGGAAGGCTCGCCCGGCGATAATGCGGCCATCTTCCCCTGGCTCAAGCCGACGTCAATCTCTGACAAGACCGGACGCGAATTCACTCCAGCCGATGCCCATCCACTGCACGTCTATTGGGGCATGCCGCGACGCATCCGTCTTGTCTTCACGCCGGCTGAGCACGAACGCTGCGGGCTTACCGATCGCGAAGACGCGGCGCTGGTACGGGCCTATCGTACGCGCAACTACGGCATCGACTACTCCGAAGGCTGGTTGCATCCGCTCACTCCCTATTACCGGCAGAAGGCTGGCAGCCCGGTTCTGCTGCCGGTGCATGCGCAGACTGGCGGCGTCTCCTATCGCCATTGGCTTGCGTTCACCGCGGGTAGCGACGATGGCATGCGCCGACCTGCGCAATGCGTCGCACGCGCCTGCGAGCAGCGCATCAGTAGCAGCTCCGCACATCTGCTCGCCTTCGGATACGACATGGATAATATGAAGGCACGGAGCTGGACCGACAGCGAGATGCCGGTGCTGGCCATTGCCGACAAATCGCTGCGCGAGACAATCGAGAAGTCGGCCAGTGCGCTGGTACGCGCTGCGGAGGTTGCGAGCTCAGCGCTAGGCTTTGCGGTCAAGCGGGCGCTGTATGATCGACCTGGCGAAGCTCCGGGGGATTGGGGTTTCATCGCTGAGCGGTTCTGGCGCGAGACAGAGGTTGCATTTTTCGATGCTTTGAGCCGTGTGCAGCAAGCCGCCGAGGCCGATGTCGAGGACCCGGTTACGAGCGTCGCCGAACAGTGGCGCGCGGTACTGGAGCGCACAAGCGCACGGTTGTTTGACGAGCTTGTCAGCACCGAGTCGTTCGACAGCAAGACGGCGCGGCGCTTGGTCGAGGCCCGCTTCGGCCTTGTCGCCACCTTGCGCGGCGGCGGGCCGCAGGGCCGCCGCCTTTTCGGGCACTTGCGCCTGGAAACGCCGCAGGCCGCCCGCGAGCGCAAGGAAGCCACAGAGGCAGCCCGATGACGGACAACGCGCCCGATACGACGCTTCAACCGCGCCCCGGCCTTTTGGCCCGCGATTGGTGGCGAGAGACAAAGGACGATAGGGCCGCGACAGCCGCGCTTCGTCGCTGCCATAGCCCGCTCGAGGCGCTGCTGGTACCCGCGACGTTGCGGTTGCTCC
>CAYWBX010000167.1:0-6881 GCA_964456015.1 uncultured Hyphomicrobiaceae bacterium
CGAAATGACGCTCGTATTGGCGGACCGGCTGCGACCCAGCGGGGAGCTCATCTTCTACGCCGGCTCGTTCGCCTACGATCAGGCCGAGGCCACGATCCGGGAAGTCGTGAAGCTCCGACCGTTTGAGGATGCCGGCCGCTACAAGAGCTTGCACATTCTGCGCAAGCGGGCCACATCGGCCTGATCGGGGGAGGGCTCGACGTCCCGAAAGGGCGGCCTCGGCGCGAGCCGGGCCATGCGCCGGCCTGCGTTCCCTGCGAGGGAGGAACGTATGCAATCGCGTGGTGCCGAAAGGCCGGCTGCCTTTGCCAGAAGGGCGTTCGCGCTCATCCATCCCTATTGGACGCGCTCCAATGAGGTCGGCGCGGCATGGGCGCTGCTCATCTCGATCCTCGGCATCACGCTTGGCCTCGTCTATCTCAACGTTAAGTACAATTACTGGAACCGGAATTTCTTCAACGCGCTCGAGCGCAAGGACAGCAGTGCGTTCTGGGTGCTCATTCCTCAGTTCTTTGTGCTGTCCGTGCTCACCGTTGCGGGAGGCGCACTGCAAACCTACCTCACGCAGATGCTGCAGATCCGCTGGCGTCTGTGGATGACCAGTGAGCATCTCGACAACTGGCTGAGCGGCGAGCGCTACTACCGGCTCGAGCATGATCCGAAAGGCACCGACAATCCCGACCAGCGGATCGCGGAGGACTTGAAGCTTCTGGCCACGAGCACGGTCGATCTCGTCCTCGGATTCCTTCACAACACGGTGACCCTGGTCACCTTTATCGCAATCCTCTGGAGCGTCTCGAGCCCCATCGTGCTTGCCGCAGTCGGAAACGGCTGGTCGATTCCGGGCGACATGGTCTGGGCGGCGCTCGCCTATGCCATCATTGGAAGCATTGCCACTCACTTCGTCGGTCGTCCGCTGATCAGCCTCCGATTTCAGCAGGAGCGGCTCGAGGCCGACGTTCGGTACGGGCTCATGCGCACGCGTGAGCACGCCGAGGGCATTGCGCTACAGCGTGGCGAGGCGGCGGAACGCCAGCAGATCGACGGCCGGATCGACGGCCTCAACCGGAACTGGCGGCAGATCATGGTGGCGACTTTCAAGCTCAACACGCTGTCGAGCGCCTATGCGCAGGTTGGCGTTCTGCTTCCCTATTTTCTGGCGTCGCCCCGCTACTTCTCGGGCACCGTCACGCTCGGCGGACTGACCCAGATCGCCGGTGCCTTCGACACCGTGCGCTCGGCGCTGTCCTGGTTCGTCTTCAACTATCAGGCGCTCGCTTCCTGGAAGGCGAGCGTCGATCGCCTCCTGACCTTCGAGGCCGCGCTCGCCAAGACCGCTGAGGAAGCCGCCGAGCATCCCGGAATCGCCTGGCGCGAGACTGCATCCGACAGGTTGGAGGCCAGAGCCCTCGCCATCGCCCTGCCCGATGACACGGTCATATTGCGTGCTGGCAACCTCACGATCGAGCCGGGTGAGACGCTGATGCTCGGCGGAGCCCCCGGCAGCGGCAAGAGCACGCTGTTGCGCACGCTCGCCGGGATCTGGCCGCACGGGTCCGGTCAGGTACTGGTTCCCTCCCGGTACCGGATGATGTTTCTACCGCAGAAGCCCTATCTGCCGATCGGCAGGCTGCAGGATGCAGTCTCTTACCCCTCGCTGCCCGGCACCTTTCCGCCGGAGCGTATCCGTGACGTGCTCGTGCGGGTGGGCCTCGGCAACCTCTGCGACCGTCTCGACGAATCTCAGAATTGGGGGCAGGTCCTGAGCGGAGGCGAGCAGCAGAAGCTGTCCATCGCGCGGGCGATCCTGCATCAGCCGCAATGGCTCTTCCTCGATGAGGCGACGGCCTCACTTGATGAGGCGACGGAAGTAGATCTCTATCAAGCCCTGGTCGACGGCTTGCCACACACCACGATCGTGAGCATCTCGCATCACCGGCAACTGGCGCGTTTTCACCACAGACTTTTGTCCATCGATCACGGGCGGCTCGTGCAGAAAGGGGCGTGAGCCGGCTGCGTGGACGGGAGAACGACCGGGGCCTTGGGTCTGGTGAGATGCCGCCAACGCGCTGCCGGTGAAGCTGCGCGGGATTTCCAGCGCCCGGCTTCGCCACTCAGCGACGGTCCCGCAAGCGGCGGACTGCGCCCTCGATCGGGATCACGCAACGGGCCAGCGCGCGCGGTGATGATCCACTGGCGGCTCGCGGGGTGCTGTGGAAAGAACGCCCGCGGACGCCTCGGAGCATCCCTTGCCAATCGCAGTGACCTCTCTTGCCTCATCTGCGGTCGTCAGGCCGACGAGAGTGTCCGCGCGCCTGAAGTCTGCTGCGTCGGGGGAACAATCGGCAACTCAAGTCGACCATAGGCGCGGCATCGCGCAGGGCCTCCGTGTCTGGACCGCTCAGCGCCCTTTGCACGGGCATGCAAGCCGGGCAGGCGTGAGCGAGAGGAATGGGCGACCCGGGTCGCTTCAGGCCGCCCCGGGCGCATCGGCTGTGGTAGGCTGCAAGACGTTTCGGGGCGCCGACCGAAGTCTCGATGGCGTTCGAGCGAAGCGCCACATCGTCGCCAATTCATCACGAAGGTCGCGCTCGCCGAACCTTCCGGGGAACTCTCGGACCGGCCCCAGCCAAGGATGGACTGCCCGATGATAAGTGATGACATGTTGCGAGTGGGGGCGCTCTTCGTCGCGGGCGCACTGGCATTGTGGACGGCGACGGCCTGCCGGCGAGCGGTCCTCGATGGCGTGCCCGGTTTCGACGCCGTGGTGTGGGCGGGATTGTCGGTCGTATTCTTCCTCGTGTCCGCGACCAAGCTCGCGCGAAGCCTCGGCCTGCTTCGTGGCTTCGGGGACTTTCTCCGCGACATCTTCAAACAGAGAGGCTGGTATGAGGACCGCCGGATGTTTCAGATTGCCGCAAGCCTCGCCGTTCTTTTCGTCGTGCTTGCGCTTTTCATCTACGGTCTCATCTGGCTTTGGCATCATATCAAGCGCTATCGCCTCGCGATCGCCTTTGCGGGGCTGACTGCCGGGTTCGCCATCATTCGTTTCATCTCCCTGCATGAGGTCGACGTTTGGAACGCTGCCGCCCCCTGGTCGCGCACCGTCGCCGATCTCGTCGCCGCCGCCGGTGCATCCGTATTGGCGATAGCCCGACTTCTGCAACTGCGCGAGTTTGCGGGATGGTCCCGCACCGGGACGTCGACCGGCGCCGGCAATACGCCGACCGGGGCTTGAGCCGGCCGATCGCGCTTGATGGCGCATCGGCGTCACGGCTTAATGCAGGTGAGCGGCATCAGTCAGAGGCTTGAGCAAGATGTCGGGGGAAATCTGTCAATGAAACGTATGCCGCGCCGTGGCGGCCGCTCGGATTATGACACGTCGCTGCCGGCGCGGGTCGGCGGGGAACCCGGCCCTATGGCGGCAGCCCGCCATAAGGGTCAGCATGATCGGAATCCGGAGCAAAATTTTTCGTCTCGGCGTTTGAATGCGGCGCGTGTGCATTGTGGAGGAGGGAATAACCCATGAAGCCCGTGCCTTCGCATGACCGTTGGCGACCGGCGGCAGAAAGTAGTGGTGCAATTGGCGGGTCACCGCAGCCTGGGCGCGGGCCCCCGCACGATGGCGGGCATCGCCACCGCGCCCGCGCCAATCGCCATCTGTCGACGCGTGAGCTTCATTGCCATCCTCCCTCGCTGTCAACGCTTTACCCGCCCGGCCGTGCTTGTCGCCGCATCGGTCCGGATCGCATTGCGCCGGGACTTCCAGAGAGCACGCACGTCAATCGGACTTCGCCCGGTGCGCCAGCCCTTTTCCTGGAGGTCCATCGCAACGCCATGAGGCTGTGACGGCGATTGGCCCTGCCGGGGCGCCGCAGATCGGCGCCCACGGCGCGGGTCAGTTGCCGCCGCTGAACACCCGCTGTGCCCAGTCGCCGCGCGAACCGCCGCCGCCACCTCCGCCGCCAAATCCGAACCCGCCGAACCATTGCTCGGACAACGAGGCGACCGGCTCGGCCCTGGCAGGCCCCTTGGGCTCCGGGACCGGCTTGATCTGCGCAAACTTGCCTTCGAGGCCGAGGCCGATGCGCTCCTCGTGGCCGTAGATGTCCTTGAAAGTCTTGAGGCTGCCATCGTCTTCGACGCGCGCGGTGAAGTAGGTGATGTGCACAGGCACGCGTCGCGACAGGTTGATCTGATTGTTTTCAGGGGCCCCCGGCAGCGTCAGTGCGCGCACGCGCTCCGGCGGCATCTGGCGGTCCTCGGCGAGAATGAGCTCGGCAAGGCGCACGGGGTTTTGCACGCGCATGCACCCGTGGCTGTACATCCGAACGCTTTGCTGAAAGAGGCTCTTTGTCGGGGTGTCGTGCATGTAAACGTCGTGCTTGTTCGGGAACCGGAACTTGACGACGCCGAGCACGTTGTCCCGGCCCGGCGGCTGGTAGACGTGCACATTGCGAATGTCATATCGCGACCAGTCGACGGAACGCGGATCGACATCACGCCCGCCGATCTGGATGCGCAGATTGTGCTTGGCGAGAACGGCGCCGTTGCCGCGCAGGCTCGGCAGCACCTCGTTCTGCTTGATCGAGTTCGGAACGCCCCAGAAGGGGTGGAAGATCACCTGCTCCATCTCGTCCGAGAAGATCGGAGTCTGGGTATCGACCTTGCCGACGATCACCCGCTCGCTATGGATCGCGCGCCCGTCGGAGACGACGCGCATCATGAACTCCGGCACGTTCACCTGGACGTGAAACCGCCCGAGGTCGTGCGGCATCCAGCGCCACTGCTCGAGGTTGGCGAGCAGGCGGCGCGACACCGCAGCCCTTTCTGCGTTCTGTCGGCTTTCGTTGTAGGCCTTTCGCAGGGCCTCGAACTGCGGATGCTTGGGGTGCAGATCGCGGAGGTAGCGTGCCGGGTCATCGGCGGCGTCGATCTCAGCGAGGACCGCGGCGTCGGCGGGCCGCTGCGGTTGACGGTCCAGATACTTGGTTAGCTGCTGGGGGTCCACGCGGCCGCCGCTGGCATGGCGCGCGTAGCGCAGGACGGACCACGAAATCTCAATCTCGTCGGTTGCGAGCTGATCAGGATCGCCACTCCCCGCCGCCCGCTGTTTGGCGTTGACGGTATAGGCGGCCGGATCGAGCCCCCACTCGTCCGCCCTCTCGAATTCGGCAAGCACGGATTTGGCGCGCTCGGTGAGGCCTTGCGTTGAGACCCAGAGCGGTTTTCCTTCCCGGCTCTGATAGAAGGCGGCAAGGGTTGCCCGGTCGCGCGCCTCGCTGCGGGAACCGCGCAGCGACGCCTTGGCGATCCCTCGGATCACGTCGAGGGTAGGACCGGTCTGCGCGGAAAGTGTGGGGGCGGCGGCGTGGGAAGATGTTTCCTGCGTGATGGCGGCTGGACTTTGCGCGGACGCGTTCGGGGGGACCTCTTCGGCCATGGGGACGGATACGGGCTGGGAGGCGGACGCGGACCCAGCCGTGGCGCTCTCAGGCGAGGGTGCAGCCGCCGCGGGCGTCGCGTTTGCCGCGCCGGTCAGGTTAGCCTCTGCCGCCGGGCGGTCTTCGATCGTCTGGCCGAGAGCGGGAGGCAGTGCCATCGTCACGCACGCCATGACGGCAAACCAGCGGGAAATGCTCGACATCTCATCCCTCTCCCATGCGCGCACCAGCGGGCCTTGCATAGCGCAATCGCAACCGTGCGGCCAGCATCCCCGACGATCATGGCATTACGGTTACCAAAGCGTTACGGGCGAACCGGCCGCCGAGGCGAGGGGCGCAGGGTCTCCGGCCGGAAGGATCGTGGACGGGACGCGCAGACCGAAAGTGCGGTAGGCTTGGGTTCGGGCGGCCGAGCAGGCCGGTCGTCGCGTTGCACAATCTGACCCGGAAGCCTTGCCAGGAACGGCCCTGATCACACATTATGCGCCAGTAGTGCCGCGGGGTTGCGATGCCGCTCATCCGTGCCGCCCGAGTTCTGGCCTTGGGGCTTGCGCTTGTCGCAACGGCAGGATCGGCCGCAGCGCAAACCGGAGCCGATGCCACTGGCCCGGCCACGGCGCAGCCGAACTATCTCACCTCCCCCTTCCACGGCGCTCGCGACGGCGACGGCCGCATCATCCCCTGTCGCTGCCGGTCCGGCGGACACGACTACCGCCTCGGCGACTTGGTCTGCATGCAGACGGTAGTGGGGATCGTGCTCGCGCGCTGCGATCTGCAGGACAACAATACCTCCTGGATCCCGACCGGAACGCCGTGCCAGCTGAGCCAGCTGCCGCAATCGCCGTTGCCGGGCACGCGCGCCACCGTGGCGGAGCGCCGCCGCTAGCCGATCCGCCGGCCGCTCGCGGCGCGCGCAGGTCGTGGCGTCGGCGGAAACCCATTGCCGTCTGGCGATCCGCCGTCATACTCGCAGGCGACTTCATGAGCCGCTCTGCCAAGATGAGGCGCCACCGCATGACCCGTTTCGAGTTTCACCCGGCCGACATGCCGCCTGAAGCCGCAGCACTTCGCGCCGAGGTGCGCGCCTTCTGCGCGGCGGAGCGCGCCGCCGGGCGTTTCACCCCGGCCGTCGGAAGCATGGTGGCTGCGGACGAGGCGTTCTCGCGAAAACTCGGCGCCAAGGGCTGGCTCGGCATGACCTGGCCGAAACAGTATGGCGGCCACGAGCGCACCGCGCTCGAACGCTATGTCGTCATCGAGGAGCTGCTGGCGGCGGGCGCACCCTGCCTTGCGCACTGGATCGCTGAGCGCCAGTCAGGACCGCAGATCCTGCGCCACGGCAGCGAACGGGCGAAGCGCGAGATCCTGCCCCGCATTGCGGCCGGCGAGTGCTACTTCGCGATCGGCATGAGCGAGCCCGACGCGGGCTCCGACCTC
>CAYWBX010000168.1:0-859 GCA_964456015.1 uncultured Hyphomicrobiaceae bacterium
GTTCAAGGCCATCCGCCGCAACAACGACGCGCACCAGATCGAGGAAGTGGGCGCCAAACTGCGCGCGATGATGCCGTGGATCAAGGCTGGCGCGCTGGTGGACAAGAGCAAGAACTGACCTTGACTGCTGCGATGGCGCAAGGGTGCGGGGCGGGTCGGAAGGCCCGCCCTACTTGCCTGTGGAGAGGAGGTGCCTGTGGCGGCCCATCCTCGCCCCATCCCTGAGGCCGACTTCGAGGGCTGCCATGGACCGTTGTCGTATGTGTCCGAGGGCGCACAGGACGCGCGGCTTGTGACGCCGGAACCTTGAGACGGCGTATCCGGCTCTGGTCGCCCGTGCCGGTGGTGCAACTTCGAGAGAGTGCGATGTGGCGCCGCCGGACGCCAAGCGCGATCAGAGCAGCCGTGGCGGTTGGTCGGGTGCGGCGTCGAGCAGGTCTTCCTTCGCGAAGCCGGCCTGGACGATGCGCATTCTTTCGGCCGGATGGGCGCGCACGAGCGCAAAGGCCTCATCGGGCTCGCCGCGCAGCCACGTGTCGCGTGCGGCGTCGTCGGCGAGGATCACCGGCATCCGCTCGTGGTTGATGGTCGCAACAAGCGGGTTCGGCGTCGTCGTCATGAAAGCATAGACATCAAGCTCGATGACGGGTCCATCCTTCTTGACCGCCCCTTTGTAGCGGCGCCAGATGCCGGCGAAAGCGAAGAGCGGCCGCGGTTCGTCACCCTTGAGTGCGAACCAGTGCCAGGTTGCGCGTTCACCTGCGGCGCGGCCGTCGTTGGGCTCGGCAAAGGCGGTGACAGGGACGAGACAGCGACGGCGCTCGAAGCTTTCGCGCCAGAAGGGCGAGGCGCGCGCCTT
>CAYWBX010000168.1:869-6870 GCA_964456015.1 uncultured Hyphomicrobiaceae bacterium
CGCCTTGTCGTCGCGCACGTTGGTCACACGGCGCGGTGCGCGACCCGGCTGCGGCAGCACGAAGCCCCAGGAGAGGGCCGCGAGCTCCAGTTCGCCGTCGCCGGCGAGACGCACAACGGGGGCGCTGTGGCCGGGGAAGATCGCAGGCTTCGGCGCGATGGCGGCGGCGCGATTGTGGCCGATGCGGAAGAGGCGCAGCATCGCCTCCCGACTGGTCGTGACAGAGTAGAGATTGCACATCCGAGGCCGTCCTCGAAGTCCTGATGCGCCGGCCGGCAACGGACCGCAAGGAAAATCGCGGGCGAGCCGCGCCGGAGCGTGGTGGGCCCGGCAGGACTCGAACCTGCAACCAAGCGGTTATGAGCCGCCGGCTCTGACCATTGAGCTACGGGCCCGGCGCCGGGCAGCGGCTCTATAGCAGAGTTGTGCCGCAAGACGAAGCTTCGCGGGAGATCTCGCGCTGGGTGCGGACCGCAAGGCCGGGAGGCGTGCCGTCCGCCGTCGGCAACGGCCCTCAGGCGCGCAAATCGATGATGGCGGCGGGTTCGATTGCCGTTGCTCCCGGCTGCAGCGCCCAGTCGCAGGCATTGCGCATCTCGCCGCTCTCTTTGGCGCGGGCAAGGGCGGCGAAGTCGATCTCGCCGATGACCAGCGCCGACGTGTTGAGGGGTCCTTCGGCAATGACGCCGGTGTCGCAGACGCCGGCTTCGGGCGGCGCATAGATGCCGGCGGCGCCGGCGTTGTGATCGATCGCCGGCGACCAGGGCGCGTCGCCGACGGTCGGGGCCTGCACGGCTGCGACGGTGTTCTCGAGCGCCCGCGCCATGGCGCCGGTGCGCACCCGGAAGTAGCCGGAGATGCGCTCGGTGCAGCTTGGGATCAGAAGAAGGCGAGCGCCCGCGATGGTCTGGGCACGGGCGAGGAGCGGGAACTCGCAATCATAGCAGATGAGAACGCCGAGCCGTCCAAGCGCGGTGTCGAGGACGACGGGCGGGCTGCCGCCCGCGACGCCCCAGGCGTGCTCGAACGGGGTCATGATGCATTTTTCGAGCTTGTGGCATCGACCCTCGGGAGTGGCAAACGTCGCGGCATTGCAGACGCGACCATGGCCGTCGCGGAAGGGGCCGCTCGGTCCGAGGATGTGAAGTCCATGTGTCCGGGCCAGATGCGTGACGTGAGCATCGACCGCGTCCCGCAGTCTGGCGACAGCATCCAAGGACGCGGCGAGATCGGCGGCAATGCGATCCTCGCAGGTTCCCGCGAGCTCCATGAGGCCATATTCGGGAAAAACCAGCAGCCGCGCGCGCTGCGCGGCCGCTTCGGCGGCCCAGCGCGCATATTTTGCCTTGACGGCCGTCAGATCGGGCAATCGCTCAAGCGGGTATTGCGCGGCGGCGACGATGACGCGGTCGGGCGGCGTGTCGGCGGCCATCTCAGAGCGCCTTCATCCAGAACTGCATCGGCTTTGCCGTCTTGGTGCGCTCGCCAATGTCCAACCATTCGAAGTGGCCGATGAGGCCCTCGATCTTGCGGTAGCCGCGCTTCATCCAGAACGCGTCGAGAGGCACATAGTCCTTGGGCTTCAGCGGGTGGTCGTCCGGGCGCACGACGGCGCAGAACGTCGCGTGCGTATATCCGCCGAGGCGGCGCGCGTGGGCCTCGCGGTAATCGAAGAAGGCGTTGCCGATGCCCCGGCCACGATAGCTCTTCAGGAGTACCGACTCGCCGAAGTAGAAGATGCGCGCGATGTCATAACCGCGTGCCTTGAACGGCTCGGCGAACTCATCGGCGTGACCGACCATGGGCGAGGCCGTTGCTGCTCCGACGATCGTCTCGCCGTCGATGGCTGCTACGATCACGCTGCCCTCGCTCCGGGAGAACTTCTCGATGTAGGCGCGCTCGTACTCGAGCGTGCCGTCATAGAGATAGGGCCAATCGCGAAAGACGGTGATGCGCAGCCGGGCGAGATCGGGGAGCGCACGAATCAGGTCTTCCCCGACCAGGGGCTCGACGCGGATCGTCATGTGGCCTCTCCGGTCACCTGCATGAGCCAATCGGTCAAATTGTAGTAGGTCGTCACGCGGTTGATGAGGCCGTTTCGGATCGCGAAGAACGTGCCGGCCGGCAGCACGTAGGTCTGGCCGGTTGCGGGCGGCAGGCCCTCGTCCGTCGCGAGATAGGTGCCGTGCACGTTGAACTCGGCGGCCGCGCGAGCGCCGTCGTCTGTCGCCATGATGACGATGTCCTCGAGCCTCTCCGAGTAACATCGACTCATGTGCGCGCAGAACGCCCGGAACGCCTCCTTGCCATGCCGACGGACCCCTTGATTGACGTCGTGGATCACGTCGTCGGCGAGACAGGCGAGCATCCCGTCCGTGTCGGCCCTGTTGAAGGCTTCGTAATAGCGCCGGATCAGCATCTCGCTCTCTGGTCGTGCCATGCTCTCGTCTGCCCCGGATCAGGTTCACGCTGCCCTTTCGTTGGCATAGCCAGGGACTTTTGAACAGGGCCGTCCGCGGCCAGGGCGGAGGGATTGGCAGGGGACAATTGCAAGCTGGCTCCGGGCGACGATAGATAGCGCCATGAGCGACACGCGATCCGAGTCCCGCCCCGAGGCCGCGCGCACCACCGGCGCCTACATCTATGAGCGCCTGGAAGCGATGCTGCTCACGCCCGTCCGCTCCATGCGCTGGGCCTATTTGCCGCTCCTGATGGTCTATTTCGCCTATGGGGCGACCGGGCTCATCGCCATAGCGCAGACATTCTGGGTCAAAAAGGCGCTGACGCTGACCCCGGCGGAGCTTGCCTCAATCGCGGTCTGGCTCAACATTCCGTGGACCGTGAAAATGGTGTTTGGCGAACTCGTCGACACCGTGTCCGTATTCGGGTCGCGCCGGCGGGGCTATGTGCTCATCGGCGGCGGCCTCGTTGCGGCGGGAATGCTGCTGCTCGCCTCGGCGGCGGGAGGGTGGCTGCCGGGCATCCCGCCCGCGGTGCTCTATGTCGCAGCCTCGCTCATCATGGTGGTCGGTCTCGTCGTGCAGGATGTGGTCGCAGACGCGATGAGCACGGAGGTGGTCGCGCGTCACGACGCCTCTGGGGCGCCGCGACCCAAGGAGGAGGTCGACCGGGAACTCGGCATGGTGCAGGTCCTGGGCCGCCTTGCCCTCTCGCTCGGGGCCTTCATTACCGCAGGCCTCGGAGGTTGGCTGGCGGCGATGTTCAGCTATTCGACCGTATTTCTCATCGGGCTTGTGGTGCCCGCGATCTCGGTAACCGGCGCGCTCATGGTGCGGCTCGAGACGCCGGAGCGGCGCCCCATCGACTGGAAGATCCTGGGCGGGGGGATTGCGTTCGGCGCCTTTGTGCTGGCGGTGGGGCTCGGGCAAGTTCCTTTCGGCCCCGAACTCGTCTTCGCCGTTTCGATGAGCGTCGTGGTGTGGATGTTGCACCGAGTGGCGGCGAGCACCGAACCCGAGACGCGGATCAAGATCGCCATCGCCGCGATCATCATTTTTCTTTTCCGCTCGGCGCCCTCGGCAGGGCAGGGCTATAGCTGGTTCACCATCGACGTGCTCGGCTTCGACGAGGCCTTTCTCGGGACGCTGGCGCAGATCGGAGCCGCCCTCGCCCTGGTGGCCGCCTGGCTCATGTCGGATGCAATCACGCGGCAGCCGGTGACGCGCGTATTGCTCTGGCTCGTCATCGCGGGCTTCTTCATTTCCCTGCCTGGCTTCGGCCTGACGCTCGGGCTTCATCGGTGGACCGAAGCCGTCCTCGGGTTCGGGGCGCGCTCGATCGCGATCGTCGATGCGGCGGTCGCCTCGCCGCTCGTCCAGATCAGCATGATCCCGATGCTGACCCTGATCGCCATTCACGCGCCGCCCGGCCACCGCGCCATCTGGTTTGCACTGATGGCCTCGCTGATGAACCTGGCGCTCTCGGCCGGTGAGCTGCAAACCAAATACTTGAATCTGCTGCTGCCGGTGGATCGCGGCCAATACGCCAATTTGCCGGCTCTCTATGCGCTGGCGCTCGGCATCGGTACGCTCGTGCCCCTCGTGGCTATTCTGGTGCTTGGGAAACGGTTGCGGTGAAGGGGGCTGCCGTGCCGGCCGTTTGACAGGGGCCTCTCTCAATGGAAGCCTTGCCGTCATCCCGCATGTGACCGTGGAGAGCCCCGATGCCTGCGACAACACCCTTCCTCAAAGGTGAGGACAAGCTTGCCCCGCTCGCTTCACGCTACGTCGACGTGGCGGCGCTCCCCTGGCAGGAGACGCGCTTTCCGGGCGTCAAGATGAAGGTGTTGCTCGAGGACAAGGAGAGCGGCCTCGTCACCGGGCTTTTCCGTTTCGAGCCGGGTGCGAGGCTTCCCTATCACGAACATGTAGAGATCGAGCAGTCTTGGGTGCTCGAGGGGTCGCTTGCGGACGAGGAGGGGGAGGCGACCGCCGGCAACTTTGTGTGGCGCCCCGCCGGCAACCGGCACGACGCCTGGTCACCGAAGGGATGCCTTGTGCTCAGTGTCTTCCTCAAGCCAAACAAGTTCATGGACAAGAACTCGACCGGCTGGGACACGAAGGGTAGCGGCACCTGAGGCCGGTCACTTTTCCTTGCGAACGCCTTTGAAGGGCTTTTTGTCGGACGTCTTGGTGTCGAGGAACTTGCCGGTCGTTGCGTCGCGCTTGGTGTAGAGCCCCGTTTTCGGGTTCTTGACTTGGCTTCGCGCCTTGACGGCGCCGACGCGCTTGCCGTCTCCGGCTTCCTTGTTCTTGGCCATGGTCTTCTCCGTGCTGTGACGAACGCGCAAGCGTAGGCCGATTCTCGGCTGGCCGCGTCCAGGGTCGCGCAATTTTCCGGTGAATTAAGGGCATTTTGGGAGCTTCAGGTGCGCGGGGCCGCGTCCTGCGCTAGGGGATGGGCATGGCCCTCATCACTCATCTCTTCACAAGCTTGGTCTATCGCGCAGAGCTCGCCGCACGGGTTTCCTCTCTCGTCGGCGACGTTCGTGCGGCCGCCCTCGCCATCGCCGCCGAGGACCGGGCCGGACAGGCATGGTCGCGCGCGCAGGGGTATCGCGGCTACACGTCCTACGCGTCACTGAACGACTTGCCGAGGCGCTCGCCCGAGATGGCCGATCTCGCACGGCACCTCGACGGGCATGTCCGGCGCTTTGCCGGCGAACTCGACCTCGATCTGGGGCGCCGCCGCCTGCAGCTCGACAGTCTGTGGATCAACATTCTCGAGCCCGGCGGGCATCACGCCGCCCACATCCATCCGAACGCGGTGGTGAGCGGCACCTTCTACGTCGATGTGCCGAGAGGAGCGAGCGCGATCCGCTTCGAGGACCCGAGGCTGGCGCTGATGATGGCGGCGCCGCCACGCAAAGCGAGCGCGCGCCGCTGGAACCGGACGTTCGTCGAAGTCGCGCCAAAGCCCGGGACGCTGCTGCTTTGGGAAAGCTGGCTGCGGCACGAGGTGCTCGAGAACCGTGCGCGGCGGGCGCGGGTGTCAGTGAGCTTCAACTTTCGCTGGGACTGAGGCGGCGGGCTTCGGCGAGGCAGAGGACAAAGCCGCGCAGATCGGTCATGCGTTCGCCGGGTGCGGCCTCGACGCGGACAAGGCGGCTGCCGCTGGCTTGGATGGCGATCTCGATCATCAGGTTGTCGGCAAGATCGAAGTCTTCGATGTCGATGTTGGGACCATCGCAATCGGCCGGGTGCGGAGAGAGCGCCCGATATGTTCGAGCCCGACGGGCATAGTCGTCCGGCACGTTGGTGTAGCCGAGCACGGGCCGGGCGAGCGCGCGCATGAATCCAACCTCGAAAGCTGTGCCGGCGTCCGCGGAAACGCCGCGAAAAGGCGTCAGATTGGCGACGAGCAGATCGCAGGAGCGGATCAGCGCCTCGTTCGACGCCGAGATGCGGCGTGCCTGCTCGAATGTTGTGAGGCCTGCGAGCGCGATCTGGGCATCGAGCGGAAAGACGCCGACAAAGCCGTG
>CAYWBX010000169.1:0-6837 GCA_964456015.1 uncultured Hyphomicrobiaceae bacterium
GCGCTTCGCTGACAAGGAGGGCGATACGATCGGCTACAAGAAGGCCGTGCTGTTCCCGATCGAGGTCACGCCAAAGGACCCGGCAAAACCCGTGACCCTCAAGCTGTCGCTGGAGATCGGGGTGTGCAAGGACGTGTGCATCCCCGTGCAGCCGGTGCTGGAACTCAGCCTGCCGCCGCGCAGCGCAGCACCGAGTGAGCCGATGCTCGCCGAGGCGCTCGAACGGGTGCCGCGCCCCGCAGGCGCACGCAGTTCGGACCCGACGCTGACCAGCCTCAAGGTCGACCTCAGATCCGACAAGCCGACCATCGTCATCGCGGCGCGCTTTCCCGGCCAAGGCGAAACGGCGGACGTGTTTCTCGAGGCGCCCGACGGCCTCTGGATTCCACTGCCCAAAGCGACCGGCGCCAAGTCGGGGCCCGATCGCACCTTCCTGGTCGACTTGACCGACGGCGCCGACATCGGCGATCTCAAAGGACGCACGATCCGCGCCACGCTGGTTGGCGACGGCGGCGCGTCGGAGACCTCATTCAAGCTCGAATAAGCAGCGCGCGCCGCGCGGGAGCCTCGATACGCCGACAAGCCAACCGCGGCGCCCGAGAATCACCCCGTCAGGCTGCCCTCGATTTGCGCTTGACCCCGCGGACGGCGAGAACGATCTCGGCCATCACCGACAGGGCGATCTCGGCCGGCGTCTGCGCGCCAATGTCGAGGCCGATCGGCGCCTTGATGCGGGCGATTTCCGCGTCGGTCAGTCCCGCCGCCTTCAGCCGCTCGACGCGCTTGGCGTGATTGCGTGACGAGCCGAGCGCGCCGATGTAGAGGCAGTCCGACTTGACCGCGATCTTCAGGGCCTCGTCGTCGATGTGGCCGACGTGCGCGAGCGCAACGACGGCGGTGTAGGGATCGAGTCCGAGCTTCGGCAAGACGTCCTGGGGCCACTCGGTATGCGTGGTGAACTCGCGGAAGCGGTCCTGCGAGGCGAAGGCGGTCCGCGGATCGATGATCTCGATTTGGTAGCCGGCCAGCTCCGCGATCTGCGCGAGCACCTGCGCGATGTGGGTGGCGCCGATCGCCAGGATGCGGGCAGGCGGCACGATGGCGTGCAGGAACACCTTGTCGCCGCCGGGCAGTTCCTTGAGCTGACTCTTCGCCGTTGAAAATCGCTCGGCAATATCGTCCGGCAGATCGGGGGCGTCGCGCTCGAAGATCTCCTTGGCCCCATCCTTGAGCGAGGTTCGCACGACGAGCCCTTGACGGCCCTCGCGCGCCTTCACGGCGCGGTCGAGCAGATCCTTGCCACCTCCCGCCGCCTCGAGCCGCTCGACGAACACCTGCACCGTGCCGCCGCACGGCAGCCCCGCACGCCAGGCTGTTTCGTCGGCAACGCCGAAGGTCAGCGTCTTCGGTTTGCCGGTCTCGAGCACCTCCTCGGCCTCGACGATGACCTCGCCCTCGATGCAGCCGCCGGAAACGGAGCCGCGGAACTGGCCGTTCTTGGCGACCGCCATCTGACCGCCGACGGGGACCGGCGCCGAGCCCCAGGTGTCGATGACGGTGGCGATCGCGACTTTGCCGTCGGCTGCCATCCAGTCGCGCGCCGATTTCAGGACGTCGATCTCGTCGCGGGCTCTCTCGCTGGCGTTGGACATCGGCAGATCTGGCTCCTCGCATCTTTCGGGCACTGTCGGCGACGGTCGGCAGCCGGCTCGCCCCCCCGCCCGCGCCGATCAAGCGCAGAGCTTCCGTCTCCGCCGTCCCCGGATCAAGCAATGACTATAGCGGGCGGTGCGGGATCCGGCACTCTCGGAGCGCCGCCCTTCGTAAAGGGCCGCCTCCGATTTCGCCACAGCTACGCGTCCCTCGCGTGGCCGGCGGCAACGGAACGCGGCCCCTCGGGTGTCGCGGCCTCGGGCTCGATCGCAGCATTGCAACTTGGCGCGGGGTGGCGTGCGAAGCGCGTTGCATCTCGCAAAGCGCCCCGGCGATGCGCGGCCGTGTTTGCGGGGGAGCGCAAGCGATCGATTCCTGGAGGCTGGCTGGCCACCAGTCGGAGGCGAGATCGACCTTCGCCCGCGCCAGCTGCCCGCGGCGCAGATCCCGCCTGGTTGGGCCGCCCCCTAACCAATTCCCGCTTGATCGGGGGGACTGCGTCTCCTATAGCTCACGGCCGAGATGCCCCGTTCGTCTAGTGGCCTAGGACGTCAGCCTCTCACGTTGAAAACAGGGGTTCGATTCCCCTACGGGGCGCCACTTCGGAACACATGTGCGAAGGTTCGGTGAGAGCCGCCCTCCGCCGCTCTCATAACTGTTTGCTCCAGCACCCCCGCGGCCGATTATGCGGACCTCGGGTCAAGCCCTTCGACACGGTCGATGGACAAGGCCTTGCGTCTCGGCACCTCGCCTAGGATCCACCGCGCGATGGCGCCGCCGCCCATGGTGTTTACCGGCGGTCCGTTTCGCGTCTGAGCGGCAGGTTTACCCTAATCGCCAACGTTCGACCGTTCACTCTGTCCGCATCGCGACCGATCCAGGAGCGCTGCGAGGCCGCGAGGGCATGGGCTTCATCCGTGAGCTAGCATCTCTTGGCAACTCGGTTAGCGGCGAACCCACGCATGGTCGCCTTTTCAGAGGCCCAGGGGACGATGTCGCTCTGCACGGGAGCTAAACCGAGCCAGCGCAAGTCGCTTCGTCCCGGGGGATGATGGCCGGCCGAGGTTCTCAGGACGGGTTCGCCCGCTCCCGCTGGTCGTTGAGCAACGCCTGCCAACGTTGTAGCCTTATTCGAAAAAGCAACAACCCGCGTTCTATGGGAGGACGCTCGTGGAACGGCGGAACGCGATCGGTCGCCGCCGGTTGCTGGCAGGGCTCGCGGGGCTCGCCAGCTTGGCGTCGGTGTCGCGGCACACAGGGGCCGCCGGGGCGCCGCTGCGGTTTGCTCTTACCCCGGTCCTGCTGACCTCCGATCTCGCAATGCTTGAGGAGTTCAAGACCTACCTCTCGCGCGCGATCGCTCAGCCCGTGCATCTCATCAGCCGCCGGACCTACCAAGAGATCACCGCATTGCTGATCTCGCGCCAGGTGGATGCGGGTTGGATCTGCGGCTACCCGTACGTGGCCTACCGCAGCGACCTGACGCTGGTGGCGGTGCCCGTCTGGCAAGGTCGGCCGCTTTACGAATCATACCTAATCTGCCGCGCCGAACTCGCGGCCCAGTCGCTGCCCCAACTGGCCGGCTCCATTCACGCGTTCTCCGATCCCGACAGCAACTCCGGCTATCTTGTCACGACAGCGGCGCTGGCCGAGATGGGCACCACGCCGAATAAGTTCTTTAGCCGGTTCTTCTATACCTACGGACATCGCAACGTCGTTCGCGCCGTCTCCGCCGGGCTCGCGACCAGCGGGAGCGTCGACGGCTATGTCTATGAAGTCCTGAGCCTGACCGAGCCCGATCTGGTGGCATCCACCAAGGTGATACGCAAGTCGGAGCCGCTCGGCTTCCCGCCGATTGCCTGTCCCGCCGCGCTTGCCGACACGGAGGCTGTTGCGCGATTGCGCGAAGCCCTGGTCGGCATGCCGAACGATCTCCACGGGAGACGCGTTCTCGGCATGCTGCGGCTTGACGGCTTCAGCGTGGAGCAGCCGAGCCTGTTCGACGGAATAGCCGCCAAGATGCAACTTGTACGAGGAGCGGCCAGGTGAGCGACCAGCGTTTGCCGAGCACCGCGCAGGTGCCGCTGATCGTCTGCCTGTTCATGATGGCAGTGTCCGTCTTTGCCTCCGAGCGCGTGCTCTCGCGTCTGATCGACAGCCAGACCCGCGAAATACAGGCGCTCGCGGACATCTATCTGGACGGCCTGGCGCTGGCACTCGTCGACGCAATCATCCGCGAGGACGTGTGGCAAGTCTTCGACGTTCTTGACCGGTCGCGGCACGGTGCCGGCGAGATCAAGCCATCGGAGACGGTTGTCGCGGGACGGGACGACTTTGTCATCGCCTCGTCCGATCCGATCCGCATCCCGTCCCATGTGCGCGTGCCTGCGCCCTACAGCGAGCATCCGTCTAAGAACGGCAAGATCGTCATCGCCGAGGATGCCAACCGCGCGTATATCCGGCGCGAGGTGCTCTACGAGAACCTCCGCATCGGCAGCATCTATGCCGCTCTCGACATCGCGCCGTTGCTGGCGGAGCGGCGGGAAGTGCTTTGGACGCTCATTCTGACCAACGTTCTTCTGACCTTGGCTCTCGCCGGCGCCGCGTGGCTCACCGTGGCGCGGATGATGCGACCATTGCGCGTCGTAACCAAGCATCTGGAGTGGAGCCGCAGCGGCGAGGTGGCCCCCATACCCGACGCCCTGCTCGCCAGTGCCAAGGGCGAACACAGGGCGACCTACGAAGCCTTCAACAGGCTTGCGGCGGCCGTCTCGGAGCGCGAGGCGCTCAGCGCGCAGCTCGCCGAAGAGGAACGTTTGGCGAGCCTTGGACGCCTGGCCTCGGGCATGGCGCACGAAATCAACAACCCGCTCGGCGGACTGTTCAATGCCCTCGACACCCTCAAGCGACACGGGGCCGATCCCGGCGTGCGCAGCGCCACCATCGAGCTGGTGGAGCGGGGGCTCAAGGGAATTCGGGATGTCGTCAGCGCCGCCCTCATGAGTTACCGAGCCGAGCGAGACGACCGCCCGGTCACCAGCGATGACATCGAGGACCTCAAGCTGCTGATCGGGCCGGAAGCGCGGCGTCGCGGCGTCGCGCTCCATTGGCGCAATGATCTCAAAGGCGAGGTCGCGGTGTCTGCAGCCGCCGTGCGCCAGATCATCCTCAATCTCGTCCTGAACGCGTGCCAGGCGACTGCCCGCGACACATGGGCGGCACTTCGTGTTGCCGCGTTCGCGCAAACAATGATCATCGAAGTGGAGGATCCGGGACCCGGTATGCCCGACGCTGCCGTCGCCATGCTGACCGGGACGGCCGACCGGCCGGCGCCGATCGGTGCCGGCACCGGGCTGGGCCTCTGGATGACGAACCGCCTTGTTCGCGAACTCGGCGGTAGCGTATCAGTGCAGAAGCGACAGGGAGGCGGGACACAGATCAGCATCCGCCTGCCCGTGAAGCGCGAGACGAGGCTGAGCGATGTCGCTTGAGAACCGTAGCCTTGCTCTGGTGGAGGACGACCCGATCATGGGCGAGTCTCTGGTCCAGCGTCTCAGGCTCGAAGGAGCCAAAGTATCCTGGTGGCGCACTGGAGCGGACGCACTGCTCGGGTTATCCGAAACGTCACCCGACGCCGTCATCTGCGATGTCCGGCTGCCCGATCGCTCCGGAGTCGAGTTCTTTCGCCAGATCGCGCGGGGCGGGCGGGCACCGCCCTTCCTGTTCATCACCGGCTACGGCGACATCAAGCAGGCAGTCGAGCTGATGCGCGACGGGGCGCGCGACTACCTGACGAAGCCCTTCGTCATGAGCGAATTCCTGACGCGGCTCGAGCAGGTCCTCGGTCCGCCCGAGCCCGAGGGCGCCTCGACGCTTGGCGTGTCGCCGGCCATGAGGGAGGTCGAAAGGAACCTCAGCCGCATCGCCCGTCGCCAGATCCCGGTGCTCATTCTCGGCGAGACAGGCGTGGGCAAGGAGGTCTGCGCCCGCTACCTGCATGAGATCGGCGCCGGCCGCCGCCAGCCGTTCATTGCGGTCAACTGCGCGGCGATCCCTTCCGAGCTCGTGGAAAGCGAAATATTCGGCCATGAGAAGGGCGCATTCACGGGCGCCACGGCGTTGCACCGTGGATATGCGGAGCGCGCCGGGGAAGGCACGCTCTTCCTCGACGAAGTGGGCGATCTGCCGCTGGCGATGCAGGCCAAGCTGCTCCGGCTGCTGGAGGATCGCTCCTTCTCGCGCGTGGGTGGGGAGCACCTGGTCCCGTTCAAGGCCCGCGTGGTGTGCGCCACCAACGCCGACCTCAGCAGCGCCATCCAGCAGGGTCGCTTCCGCGAGGATCTCTACTATCGAATCAATGCCTTCGCGATCTCGATTCCGCCCTTGGCGCGCCGGAAGGAGGACATCCCCTGGCTCACCCGCCGCTTGCTGGATGAACTACGGGACGACGCCGGATCGACGATCACCGGCCTGAGCCCCCTCGCCGAGCAGGCCGCCCTGGAGCACCCATGGCCGGGCAACGTGCGCGAGCTTCGCAATCGCCTCGAGCGCGCCATGGTGATGGCATCGGGTCCGTGCCTGCTTCCGGGCGATCTCTTCCCGGAAACGTTTCCGCCGGCGGCTCGCGGCGGACAGCACGTCTCCTTGCGATCGGCGCGCGATGAGGCCGAGCGCCGACACATCGAGCGGACGCTGCAGGAGACAGGCGGCCAGCTCAGCGAAGCGGCTCGCATCCTCGACATCTCCCGCACGACCCTATGGGAGAAGATGAAGCGTCACGGTATCGTCATTCCGGACGACGCCTAGCTCGCGCGCGATGTTCGGGAATCAGAACGTCGACCGAGGTTCGTGTTCGGATTGCCGAATGGCGGCCGTGGCGCCGGCCGCAAAAGCCCTGATCTTTCAAAGACGAGATTCTCGGACTGCTTGGCACGCTGCTTGCGGAGTCTTCCGCGAGAACCGCCAAAGGCGGCGAGAGGCCGGGAATGCCCGATCACGGGTTAGGAAACGCGGGAGGGATTGGCGATCCCTCGAACGATCCGATCGTCACGCCGACGATGCGGGCGGATGCCTGTTTTTCCGTTCAGCGGCCGGGCGCGCCTTGTCGGAAGTGCGCGGAAGCATGTCGCGCAGACGCCATCCGGATCGGCGCGCGCTCCGTGGAGCTAATTGCGGAGGCGTGCA
>CAYWBX010000170.1:0-6833 GCA_964456015.1 uncultured Hyphomicrobiaceae bacterium
CGCCGCGCTTGATCTTGTCGACGTTCTCCATGCCTTCGATCACCTTGCCCCACACCGTGTACTGGCGGTCGAGGAAGCTCGCGTCGTCGAAGACAATGAAGAACTGGCTGTTGGCGGAATCGGGCATCGACGAGCGGGCCATCGAGCAGATGCCGCGCACATGCGGCTCCTTGTTGAACTCGGCCTTCAGGTTCGGATACTTCGAGCCGCCGGTGCCGGTGCCCTTCGGATCGCCGGTCTGGGCCATGAAGCCGGCGATGACGCGATGGAAGATCACCCCGTCGTAGAATTTTTCCCGGGCAAGCAGCTTGATGCGCTCGACGTGCTTGGGCGCCAGATCCGGGCGCAGTTGCACCAACACCTTGCCGGTCTTGAGTTCGACGACGAGGGTGTTCTCGGGCGACGCCTTCGGGGCCTGCGCGAAGGCGGGTGCCGCAAGGGCGACAAGGCTCAGGCCGAGGGCGGCTATGGCGTTCTTCAAGGGGGGCTCCAGCGCAGAGACGATTGGTGGGGAGAGCTCACATCTCGGGTGCTTATGGCGGTTGTTGGACGGACGCGCAACCTGTGGCGCACTCAGGGAAAGCCGGTGCATCCATCGGGCGAAGCGCAATTATTTCGGTGGGCGTCGCATTGCGTTCCTTGTCGTTAGCGCCGAATCGGGCGGTATCTGGCGCAAGATCTCGATCCGGGGACTGACGTGATTGCCGCCATCGTCATCGCCGTCTGCATTCTTGCGACGATCGCCGCCGCGTTCAAATTGTCGGCGCGCCACGCCAAATCGCGCGTGATCTTCGCGCATCGGCCCGACACCCCTCGCCCGTTCGGACTCCGCATGGCCTGGATCGCGGTGCGGAGCCAGGACGCCAAGGAGGTGGTCGCGGCACTCGGTCTGAGCGGACTTCAGCCCGCGAACTGGAACACCGGATTGGGCTCGGTCTATAGCCCTGAGCTTGCCGACCGCTGCGTTTTCGTTTCACCGCCCGTGCAAGGATGGACTTTCATCGTCGGCCAGGCGCTGCCCCAGGCGCTGGGCGCCGCCTTCTGCGATAAGCTCACGCCCTTGCTGCTTCGCCTCGGCAGCCAGTTCCCGGAGGTGCAGTTCTATGTAAGCTATCCGAGCCTTGAGCATTTCGGCTGGAGCCGCGTCATCCAAGGACGGCTCGAGCGCGCCTTTGCGGTGGCAGACGGCGTGGTGGTCTGGAACGTGGGCAGGCCAACGGCGGAGGAGCGCGCGCTGGGCCTCAGGGTGCTCGCGCTCAGTGGCGGGCGCGGACGCCGCGGCGGGCGCGGCGCCGGTCTCCTGCTCGGTCCAACCGAGCACCACGTCTTGCGGCTCGCTGCACACTGGAGCCTCGATCCGATGCGGATCGGGAAGTGCCCTGCGAAGCCGGGCCTCGGAGTCGTCGGGCGGCCGCCCTCGAGCTGGCGCGCCGAACGCTATCGTCCGGCCCAAGCCGCATAGCGTTGGGTGCGCAGCGCGGTGTTTGACCGCAAGGAAGCCGCGATCCGCAAGCCGCGCCTGGAGCGACTGAAAGCGGTCGGACCTCGCGTGTCTCATGCCTGCGGCGCGTTCGCCGAAGGGCGTCGTCGTGCAAAGTCGTGGCGGGCATCGATGGGGGCAGTGTACCTGCCGGCGGCTCAGCTCGGTCTCGCCCGCCGACGGATCTTCGGTCAACCGGGCGGTGTAACGATAGCTGACCAGCACATCCGCGTTCGATCTCACCGATCGCGTGCGAGGGGGCCAGGCGAAGCTCGAGGACTTTTGCTGGCGGACGCGAGCTAGCGCGGACTTGCTGAGCGGCCTCGCGCGAAGCGGTGCACCGACGGGGTTGGGATCGGCTTGGTGGGCGCGCGGAGACTCGAACTCCGGACCCGCTGATTAAGAGTCAGCTGCTCTACCAACTGAGCTACGCGCCCCGGCACCTCATGCCGGCCGGGATCGCCCGAGATCCCGGACCGGGTGCTTGCTATACCAGTTGGGGGGACAAGTCCACCGCAATTGCGAATTTCCCCCGACGGAGCGCAGGCCACGCAGCGGCGCGCGCCCCGACTGCTCAATTGCATGGCTTGGCGAAGCGACAGGGCCCGGTCCGGCGGCTACCATCCGCCGCAACCCGACGAAGCCCAGCCATTTGGCCCGAGACACCTCGCCGAGAGCCATGACGCAACGACCTTGGGCCGCCATCGCCGCGACCACGATCCTGATCCTGCCGCTTGGTTCGATCTACGCCTTCAGCGTGTTCCTGAAGCCCCTCGAGGGCTTGCTTGGCGCTTCGCGGTCCGAGCTCGCCACGGTTTTCGGGATCGCGGCGATCTTCTACACCGTCGGGATGAATGTTGGCCCGAAACTCTTTGGCGGGCTCGGCATCGCAAGCTTTCTCGCGCTCTGCGCGCTCACCGGGGCGGGCGGCATCGCGCTCTCGGCCGGCGCGCGAAGCTTCATCGAACTTGCCATCGGCTACGGCGGACTCTTTGGGCTCGGGGGTGGACTTGCCTATGTCGCCGCCCAGCAGGCGATGAATCTAATGCCCTTCCGCCGCTCAGGCCTCGTCAATGGCTACATCGTGGCGCTTCTCCCGTGCGGGGCGATGCTGACGGCCCCCGCCTGTGCCTACGCAATCGAACGGTTCGGGGTGCGGGAGACGCTCTGGGGTCTCGCCGCGGTGCTGCTCGCGACCGGGCTTGCCGCCGCGCTGATGGCGGTCTTCGCCGGGATGCGGCTCAGGGCAGCCGGTCCCGCAGCCATGAGCCCCGGTGAGCGGCCCGGTCGCGCCGACCTCTTCTGGAAGCTCTTCATCGTGTTTCTGCTGGCAGCGGCCGCCGGCCTCATGGTGCTCAGCCAGGCGGCCGGCATCGTCGCCGCTTACGGCGGGGCGACGGCGCTCGCCACGCTCGCGGCGACGGGCGTGTCCGGCGCCATCGCCCTCGCCCGGCTCTTCGGCGGCTATCTCATCGACAGCTTCGCCATCCCAAAAGTCATGGCCGGCGCACAGATGACGGCGCTGGCCGGTGGGATCGCTCTCACGCTCTGGCCTGCGCCCGAGACGTCGATTGCGGCGCTGCTGGCCATCGGCATGGGCTACGGCATCATATCGGGGGCCACGGCTGCGGCGATCGCCGCCTACTGGCGGCGCGCGCTATTCGGCCGCGTCGCCGGCCGCGTCTACATCGCCTGGTGTCTGGCGGCGCTGACCCTCCCCGTGCTTGCGGCGCGACTGTTTGACCTGACAGGCGGCTATCGAACGGCCTTCGTGCTTGCCGGCGCCTGCAATCTGGCGGCGGCCATGGTTGCGCTTACTCTGCCGCCGCAGTCGAGGACGCCGTGAGCAGCTCGCGCACTCCGTCCACGATCCGCTTGCGGTCGGGAAAGACGAAATCCTCGAGCACCGGGCTGTAAGGGATCGGCACGTTGTGGGCGCACACGCGCTTCACCGGCGCCTTGAGCTTTTGGAAGGTCTGCCGGTCCTCGGTGGCGACAGCCGCGATCTCGGCGGACAGGCCGGCGGTGGGGCCCGCTTCGTCGGCAACCACGAGACGGCCGGTCTTGCGCACCGACGCGCGGATGGTGTCGACATCGAGCGGCACCAGCGTGCGAGGATCGACGACCTCGGCCGAGATGCCCTCCTTGGCAAGCTCATCGGCCGCTGCCAGCGCCTCATGCACGAGCCAGGCAACCGCCACGATGGTCACGTCGCGGCCCTGCCGCTTGATGTCCGCCTTGCCGAGCGGGATGGTGTACTCCTCCGCCGGCACCGGTCCCTTCGACGTCAGCAGCCGGTTCGACTCGAATGAAATCACCGGATTGTTGTCGCGGATCGCCGTCTTGAGCAGGCCCTTCAAATCATAGGGCGTCGAGGCCAGGAACATCTTGAGGCCCGACAGGTTCATGAACATCGACCAGGGACACTGGCAGTGCTGCGCGGCGAGGCGCGTGCCGCCACCGACGTTGGCGCGATAGAGGATGGGAAAGGTGCGCTGGCCGCCGAACATGTAATGGATCTTGGCCGCCTGGTTGACGATCTGGTCCATGGCGACGAACGAGAAGGTGACTTGTCGCCAGTCCATGATCGGCCGGTAGCCGGAGCCGGCGGCGCCGATGGCCATGCCGGTGAGCGCCCCTTCGGCGATCGGCGTCGCGCGCATGCGCTTTTCGCCGAATTCTTTCAGCAGCGGCATGATGGGGTCGGTCGTCATGTAAAAGATCTTCGGGTCCCGACGCATCTCCTCGGCAACCGCCTCGAGGCCCGCCTGGACGTAGGTCAGCTCACGCATGGCTCTCTCCCCTCATGCGGCGTACATGTCCTCGAGCGCGTCCTCGGGCCGCGGGAACGGGCTCGCTTCGGCGAACCGGCAGGCGGCCTCGATCGCCGCAAGCACCTCGGCATCCATCTGCTGCCAGGCGGCATCGGTGAGCTGGCCCTGCGCCTTGAGGCGCTCGGCGAGCCGCGCAATCGGGTCCCGCCGCTTCCACGCCTCGATCTCGTCCTGGGTGCGATAGTCGGCCTGGTCCTTGCGCTCGGTGTGCGCGCGCCAGCGATAGGTCTTGCACTCGATGAGCGTCGGCCCTTCGCCCGCCCTGGCGCGCGCCACCGCCCGGCTTGCCGCCTGGTGAACCGCGAAGATGTCATTGCCGTCAACGACGATGCCGGGGATGCCGTAGCCGGCGGCGCGGGAGGCGACATCGGGCAGCGCGAGCGTCGCTGCGGCCGGCGTCTGGGCGGCGTAGAGATTGTTCTCGCAGACGTAGATCATCGGCAGCTTCCAGGCGGCCGCGATGTTGATGCACTCGTGAAACGGGCCGGCGTTCGAGGCGCCGTCGCCGAAGAAAGAGACCGCGACGCGGCCTTTGCCGTCCATCTGGGCGGCAAGTCCCGCCCCGGTCACGATCGAGATGCCGCCCGCGACGATGCCGTTGGCGCCGAGCATCCCGATGCCGAAGTCGGCGATGTGCATCGAGCCGCCCTTGCCCTTGCAGTAGCCGTCGCGACGGCCATAAAGCTCCGCCATCATCCGGTTGAGGTCGGCCCCCTTGGCGATGCAGTGACCATGGCCGCGATGCGTCGAGATGATCTGATCGCCCGGATCGAGCGCCGAGCATACGCCGACGGCGACCGCCTCCTCGCCGATGTAGCAGTGTACGACGCCGTAGATCTTGCCGGCGTGATAGTCGGCCGATGCGCGTTCTTCGAAACGCCGGATGGTCTGCATCTGGCGCAACATGGCGAGCTGGCGCTCGGGTGATAGATTGGTGCCGGCTGACGCTCGTGCCTCGCTGCTCATGGCGCGGCCTCCCCTGTCCTGTCGCAAGTTTACTGCCATGCTATCCCCCGCCGCCGTCGATTGCCAACCCGACTGGTCAAACGCCGCAGGTCGCTGCGAGTTGCGTGGTATCGGTGGCCGGGTTCACCTGCGCCAGGTTTGCCAGAAGAGGAGCGCGCGATGAAGGTGATCGTTCTCGGGGCCGGCGTCGTCGGGACGACAACCGCCTACTACCTCGCGCGCGACGGCCACGAAGTCGAGGTGATCGACCGGCAAGACAAGGCCGCCATGGAGACGAGCTTCTCCAATGCGGGCATGGTCTCGCCGGGCCATGCCTATACCTGGGCGAGCCCGCGTGCGCCCAAGATCCTGCTGCAATCGCTCTGGCGCGATGATACCGCGCTCAGGCTGCGTCTGCGAGCCGATCCGGCGATGTGGGCGTGGGCGCTGCGCTTCCTGAAGGAGTGCCCGGCGAGCCGCGCCGCCATCAACACCACCAACAAGGTTCGGCTGTGCATCTACTCGCAAGCGCTCTTCGACGAGATCAATCGCAACGAAAGCCTTGCCTACGACCGGCATGTCGGCGGCGCCCTCTATCTCTACCGCGATCACGACCACTTCGAGCGCGGCGTCGCGGCAACCTCGGTGCTGACGCGGGCAGGCGTGAAACTCGAGCCCGTGTCGCCCGAGCGGATCAGCGCCATCGAGCCGGCACTTGCCGGCGAAGCCTCGAGACTTGCCGGCGCCATATGGTGCCCGACGGACGAATCGGGCGACAGCCACAAGTTCTCGAATGCGCTCGCTGCCGTAGTCCACAAGCGATTCGAGGTCATCAAGGCCCGAAATCAGCGCCCGGAGCACTGACTGCTTTGCGGATGGCGGCAGCTGTTGCACCCACTGCACCAATTGAGATTCAGGAACTTCCAGTGTGACCGTCGACATTTGTTACACCTCTTTGATCGGCTCTTGCCAATTATACATCGAGTGAACGATACCTCGCATCTTCGTGTCACACAGTCGATTTAGATCCTCAGTGAAACACTACTTGGCCTCGAGCACATGATACGCCACATGGCTCTTTATCGCCGGTCAAGTCAGTCAAGTAAGAAATCCACGCTGTCGATCGGGGATCGATAACCGGCAGCTACCAGGTCCATCAGTAGCGCGTTCGCTTCGTCGCGCGACAGAAGGTCATGTTGTACACAAACAACCAGGATGCCGATCGTTCCGGTGGTAGACACACCAAACTGTCGAGCCACCTTCCTCGCATCGAGATCGTCGCTGACCAGTAACCCCTGTCGATGACGGGCAACCGCTAGACACGTGCGTTCACCAGCACCCAATCGCGACGACAGGCCCGCTGCAAAGCCGGTTTCTTCTTCGCTCAGCGTGAGTACCGACAGGCCAGCCCAGGCATCCTCTGATAACATCCCACCGGCCACACCGGCCTCATATTCAGCGAACGCAGCCGGCGTGGTGCAAACCGCTTCACCCCATAAGCGCAAGACGAGATCCGCTCGTCTCACGGCTGCAAAGTTGCTCAACACTGTGTTGTCCAGCACAACAGGTCGGCT